>JAAVYV010000088.1 GCA_022791325.1 Clostridia bacterium | reverse complement strand
TGAAATGAGGATGGAGGATAGAATGAAAAAGAAAGGATATCTCTTGCAAGTATTAAGATACAGGAGAGTTGTTGCGAAAGTTTGGGGTAAAGTGTTACAGTAGTATTAAATCTTCCGCAGATCCTGAAAAAACTCCTCCAGCAGCCCCCGGCACTCCCCCTCCAGCAGTCCGCCGTACACCCGGGGGCGGTGGTTGAACCGCTCCTCGAACAGATTGAGCACCGACCCGCAGCAGCCGGACTTGTCCTCCCTGGCCCCGTAGCGCACGGTGGCGATCCGGGCGTTGATGATGGCCCCGGCGCACATGGGGCAGGGCTCCAGGGTGACGTACAGGGTGCAGCCCTCCAGCCGCCAGGACCCCAGGGCGGCACAGGCCATGTTGATGGCCTCCACCTCCGCGTGGGCGGTGGCCCGGCGGTCCGCCTCCCGGCGGTTGCGGCCCCGGCCGACGATCTCGCCGCCGGGGGAAACAACGATGCACCCGACAGGTACATCCCCGTCCGGGATGCACGCCTGGGCCAGGGCGATGGCCTCTCGCATATAATCCTCGTGGGTCATGGCAATACTCCTGAAAATGGACTCCCCCAAGGCGGGGGAGTCCATTTTATCATAGGCCCAAAGAAAAGTCATCTATTATGGGCGAAAACTTGAGCTTCTTGTTCGCCCTTTTCGCACCAAGGTTGCCAAACGATCTTGACATCCTCCCAGTCATTTCTTTTGGAGAGAAGGGATTCATCGAGATTGTCACCGTACGGCCACTCATACGCCACACCATCGCAGACGAAGTGAGTTACGCGGTAGTTATACCCATACGCGCTGTATCCGCCTTGGTTGGGGAGCTGCTGCCAGAGACACCAGCCGAAATCCTCCGAGGTGCCGCCGAGAATGAGCGAACTACTCAAGTCGGTCTCCGGGTCAGTGTGTTCGACGATATAGGGTGTTTCCATATCGATGCGGTCAGTGATATCGGTGCGCTCCCCGTTGAGCACCAGCAAGAGGCGGCCATCCTCCAGCACAAGGGGGTCCTCTGGGAAAGCGTTCCTCAAATCGGAATAGATATGTCGGTTCGGCCCGCTCATCTCCACATCGGCCACCATGGTCCCGCCGGTGAAGAGCTGATAGGTCATCATGGGCAGGCCCGCCGCGATGCACAACACACAGCCCACCGCCAGCGCCGCCGCCAGCAGGACCATTTTCAGGGGCTTGCGCCGCTTCTTCGCCGGGCCCGCCTTTGCCAGCACCCGGTCCTTCACCGCCTGTACGTCGGCGGTCTCCCCGCCCTGGGGGAAAAACTCATCGTCCACGTACTCATCCATCAGCCTGGAGATCTCCAGCCGTTTCATGTCCATAGCCCTCCTGTTCCAAAATGGTTTTCAGTGTCTCCCGCCCCCGGCGCAGCCAGGTCTTGGCGGTGGACAGGTTCAGCCCCATGGCCAGCGCCGCCTCTCGCACCGTCTGGCCGTAGTAGTAGTGGCGGACGAACAGCTCCCGCTGGGGCCTGTCCAGCCGGGCCAGCGCCGCGTTGACCACGCGGGCGGTCTCCTTTTTGTCCAGCTCCTTGTCGGGGCCGTCCGTTTCCAAAAACAGGGCGTCCTCCTCCAGGGGCAGGCTCTCCCGGTCCGCCCGGAGGAGGTTGAAGGCCCGGTTCCGGGCCACCGCCCCCAGCCAGCCCTTGACCTTGCCGGGGCGCAGCTTGTCCCGGCTGTCCCAGGCGGCCAGGAACACGTCGGCGGTCAGCTCTTCCACGTCCGCCCGGCGGCCCCGCAGGATCCGGGAGACCACCGAGGACACATAGGGCGTGTAGCGGTCCATCAGCGCCTCCAGGGCGGACAGCTCCCCCCGGCCCAGGGCCTTCACCAGTTGTTCTTCCGTCAAACGGATCTCACCCCCTGATGTTAGGACCTGTATCCACGACCTCTGTTCCTG
>JAAVYV010000031.1 GCA_022791325.1 Clostridia bacterium | reverse complement strand
CATTCCTCAATTTCTAGTTCTTGCTTAATTATCTTCATTTCAAGCACCATCCCTTCTTTATAGATTTAGGATGATTTTTTGCAAAAGAAAAAATCAACCATTTCTGATTGATTTTTGTATCTCTCTGTTCTATAAAAAGTTCGAACAGATACGTCGTTGGTGCGGATGAGAGGACTTGAACCCCCACCCTTTCGGACTAGATCCTAAGTCTAGCGCGTCTGCCAGTTTCGCCACATCCGCAAGTGTGATTAAGTAATTAGCTTATCAACAATATCTATATTACCACATTTCTGTCTGATATGTCAATAGATATAATAAATTTTTTTAGTAAAAAATATGTATTGTTTTTTATTTAGGGATTTTATGGTACAATTTTGCTTAAAAAGCGTACTTTCGTATCATACACTAAAGTGGCTTTGCCACGCTAAGTGTTAAATTGTTCGCTCCTAAGTAAGTAATATATTTTATTTTTTCCATTTCGCCCTCCAATCTCACAGGTATTGTGACTGTCATAGAGAAACTGCCTAAGTCTGCATTACAAAAATAAAATATATTACTTACTTTGCGCTACTCTATAACTTAAAATACAGTATTTTCCTAGTATAAAATAAGGAGCTGTAAAAAAAGTGTGTCAATATCCCCCGTCCCATTTGACACACTTTTTTACAGCTCCTTATAATTAACTTCATCATTTTGTATGTTGTATGTTTTTGTCATAATAAAATATTATTTCATTTTTATATTTATCTATAATTGTAACCATTCTTTTATTAAAAATATTTTTATTTATTTAATAAATTAATTAATTCTTGTTTATCTCTCATTCCAATAGCTTTGCCTACTGGTTCTCCATTTTTAAATACTATAAAAGTTGGTATACTCATTATTCCATATTTTATTGCTAAGTTTTGCTCTTCATCTGTATCTACTTTATATACTTTTGCTTTTCCTTCCATTTCTTTTGCAAGTTCTTCTACTACTGGACTCATCATTTTACATGGACCACACCATGTTGCAAAAAAGTCTACTAGTACTGGTACCTCTGAATTTAATACCTCTTTTTCAAAATTCTCACTTGTAATTTTCATATTTTTTACCTCCATATTTATATATTTTTATATTTAAGTTGAATTTGGTAAAACTATATATATGTTACTACCAATTCCCCCTTTTCAAAAACGACAATCTGCTTTCTTTATTATTCATTATTCACTATTAATTCTTCATTATTCATTATATGATTTTAATACTTAAATTAATTTTTTCACACTCTTAATTACACTCATTCCTGCAACCATTCCTTCATACACAGCCTTCGCTATTTGCAAAATTCCACCTGTACAGTCACCACAAGCATATAAGTTTGGTACATTTGTGCTCATATTTTCATTTACTAGTATATTTCCTTTTTCATCTATTCTTGCACCTATTTTTCTTGCCAAGTCACTACTACTTGCTGTTCCTATTGCTACAAATACTCCATCTATTTTCTTTATAGTATTATCTTCAAAATGTATCTCTTCTATAATCTCACCTCCTCGAAGTTCTTTTATTCTCTTTTCTTCTACACAAAATTCGTTACTTCTATTTTGTACTACTTCTTCTCCGTTTGTAAGTATTGTTACAGAGTTTGCTACTCTTTTTAATTCTTCTGCTTCATGTAGTGCATATTCTTTTGCCCCTAATACTGCTACATCTTTGCCTCTAAAGAAAAATGCATCACATGTGGCACAATAGCTTACTCCTTTTCCTTCATATTCCTTTATTCCATTTATTCTAGGTGTTTTTCTTGATGTTCCTGTTGCTATTATTACTGATTTTGCTTTGTATTTACTATTTATTGTTTCTACAATAAAGCTATTTTCATAATCTATTTTTAGTACTTCATCTTCTTCAAATTCTACACCTAATTTCTTTGCTTGGTTTATTCCTATTTCTTGTAATTCTTCTCCTGTTAACGTAGTTTCTAACCCATAATAGTTGTCTATTTTAGTTACTTTTTGTAGTATTCCTATTCCTTTTGAAATTATTAGTGTTTTTAAATTTGCTCTTGCAGTATACAAACTTGCTGATATTCCAGCAGGTCCGCTTCCTATTATAATTACATCATATTCCATTTAGCATACATTCCTTTCTAAAGTAAAGTTATAAATAGTCTTTTCTTAGATTACATACAGTGTAGGTACTACTTACACCACATCATAAAATATTTTATATGATGTACTATTTGCTTATAATATATCATACAAATTTTTAAAGCTATAACCATTGTCTCTTAAATATTGTATTACGCTTGGAAGTGTTTCATACGTCAAAATTTTATCTGCTGCATCATGCATTAAAATTACTACACTTTGTTTACTTCCTACTGTATCTATTACACTTTGAAGTAGTGTTTCTTTTGTATGTGCTCCTTCTGCATCTTTTGATAACGAGTTCCAGTCTAATGATACTATTCCATTTTGCCTTAAATACGCTTTTGCATCCTTTTTTATATTTTTATAATATCCTCCGAACACTTCCTCCTGGAAATCTGAATACTCTCGAGTGATAATCTGGGTTTGCTAAAGCCTCTTGTATACAGCTTTCTGTGTAATTATATTCGTCTAACACTGTTTGACTATTTGTATATATGCTACTATATTTATGAGTATAGCCGTGGTTTGCTATGTAATGTCCTTCTTCAAATTCCCTTTTTATTAAGTTTGGATTAGATTTTGCTCTATTCCCTAAAACAAAAAATGTTGCTTTTATATTTTCTTGTTTTAATAAATCTAATATAAATGGTGTAACAGATGATGTTGGTCCATCATCAAATGTCAAAAATACTCTTTTTTCTTCTGATGTATATATATTTTCTATTGCACCCATTTGCTCCTGCGTTAAAGGACTAGCATTTTTTAATCTTTTTGCTTCTTTTTCTTCCTCTATTCTTTTTTGTTCTTCTATTATTTCTTGTTCTTTTTGTAGTTCTTCTATTGCCTTTTTATCTTGCATATGTTTTGCATATCTTATTCCACCATAAATAGATAATAGTATTATAACAACTAGTATTAATACTACTATAAATATTTTCCATTTATTTATCTTTGGTTTTACTACTGTTAAATTATATGGATAATACATTTTTTCACCTTTTTTGACATTTTTCTATTATTATATACAGTTTATTTGTTTTTAACAATAGATAAAGTAAAAATAGTGCAATTTTATTTATAACTGCACTATTTTTGTTTTATCTTTTACTTTTTAAACTTACTAAAAAAACTCTTTATAATTGGCTTTGGAAAATCTGAGTTAAATCTCTTTATCATATCTTGGTCACCTGTTTTATTAATTGCTTCTCTTATTTTTTCAATATTGGAATTTTTTATACCATTAGCAAATTTGTACATATAATATGCTGTTCCATAATTTATTGTTACATCTTCCATCTCTGTAACATCTCCTATATTTTCTGCCCAATCATAAATTATAGAAATATTTTTAGCTTCTATTAGAATCTTTTTAGCTTCTAATATGTCATTCATATTTAATATTTTCTCTTTACTTTGAAAATATCTTATAAGGCAGTATGCTGAATATGCATCTTTACAATCAAAAATAAACTTTTTCATTTTTTCTACATTTACACCTTCAATGTCTTTCAACAAGTGAACTGCAACAATTGGATTCCCATAATCAATTATTGCATCTTCTGTCATTGCAATATTAGGCTGTATTGCAAGAGCTGTAAATCTTATTAATATATACATATTTTTAAGTTCAATTAACTTATTCTGATACTCTATTGTATTTATTTTATCTTTCCGTCTTTTAGCATATTCTATTATTTCAGCTGCGCTATCTGTTGTAACCATAATTTTGTCTAACCTTAATAGTTGTTCTTCTGTTAGACTTTTAAATTCATTAACAAATTGATTAATGAACTTACCATCTTTTATCAAAGCTAATCCATCAATTAGTTCATCAATAGTATTTCCATAAATATACTTTTCTACATCTGAACCAAATTTAAAGCTAATTCCGAGTTTTTTAGTTTCGTTTACCTTATCCATATTTTTTCCTCCTAAAATAGTTATTTTGTTAGAGTTTCTTTACCTACATATTTATAGTTTCGCATATAATATATCACCTTTACATAATTTTGTCAATTATTTTATGTTATATCCTTTTCATGTTTCTTATTATTTTCTTAGTTTCTTCATCTACTCTATATGATTCAATAATCTTTTGCAAAGCTTTATTGTATGTCCAGTCATCTATTTTATTGTTTTTTAGTAGTTCAAACGTTTTTTCTGGAAATTTTACAAATGCTACTTGAATTGTCCAAGCTATTGCCATTTTTACATAGTAGCCTTCATGTTTTACATTGTTTAGTATTTCTAGTACTTTATCTATATATTCTTCTATTATATAAAAGTCTAACATCATTACTATAGCAAAACGTAGTTCAAATTCTTTGTCTGATTTTAAATATTTTTGTAAAAATTGCCACATATATTCCATATTTTTCTTTGTAATTTTAAAACCTGCTACTGAAACATCACATACTGCCCAGCTATTTATTTTTGGAATAAATTTTTCTAAATACGTGCAGAAGTTTTGTATATCTGTTTTCCATAGACCTAATACCATTCCTTGCAATAATATTTCTTCATATGAATTATCTAAAGCATTTTCTAAATATTTTTCTATGTTTTCACTTTTTACAATATCTTTTGCAAAATTTCTTAAAACTGGTACTCTAACACCTATAATTTCATTACTATTTGGGCATAATCCTGTATGAAATTCTTTATATTTTTCATCTGCAAGCTCCTCTATTTTTCTTCTTATTTCTTTATTTGTCATATAAATTCTTTCCTTTTTAACTTTTTCCTTTATTATAACAATAAAATAATTTAAAATCACTATTTTTTACTATTTTCTATTGCACAATTTATTATTTTCTGTTATTATAAGAAAGTATTATATGCCGATGTGGCGGAACTGGCAGACGCACACGACTCAAAATCGTGCGGGAAACCATGTGGGTTCGAGTCCCACCATCGGCACCAACGACGTATCTGTTCGAACTAACAGAACAGACGATACAAATATCATTCTGAAAAGGATGGTATTTTTTTTGTTGCAAAATTGCCATCCAGAAGGAAAGGATGGTGCTTGAAATGAAGATAATTAAGCAAGAACTAGAATTTGAGGAATGTCTAAAACAGCGACTTGAATTTATATGTGATTTTTCAAAAGTTACTCCTATTTTTGTAAATGGTAGCATTAGAAAATTAGAAAAAACTAATCTTACATATATTGAGCCACATAGAGTGATTATTAACAATATTACTTTTTTAGTGTTTAATTACTCTAATGATGTGTATATTTCTAACTTGACTAAAAAGATTAAATTATCAGAGTTAGAAGAATATTTTAAAAATATATAAATGTAAATATTTGACATTTCTTAAAATCGTAGTATAATATAATCAATAAAAAATTTATATTGACTCTGCAGGAGTTCTATATATGAGTACTTTGAAAAAATTATATTGTAATATTTTTGAAAAATTAATATAATTATTAACATAAATAGTAAATATTAGAGGAGATTAGAAAATGGAATTTGATGATGATAGAAGAGAAGAAGCTGTTGAAAAAGCAAATGAAAGATGGAATGGCATACATAGTCATTATGAAAGAGAAAAAATCAAATATGATGATTGGTTAGAATTATTTGATAGAGCAATTAAAAATTGCAAGACACCAATTATAGATTTAGGTTGTGGTAGTGGTAATGATACATTATACCTAATTGAAAGAGGTAAAAAAGTAATACCTTGTGATTATTCTAAAAATGCAATTGAGAACATCAAAAACAATTTTCCAGAGGTAGAAAGAGCAGAATGTTTTGATATGACTAAAGTTCTTCCTTTTGAAGATAATTTAACTGATATAATAATTAGTGATTTATCATTACATTATTTTACAGAACAAAAAACTTTTGGAATATTAGAAGAAATAAAAAGGGTTTTAAAGCCAAATGGTTTATTGTTTTTTAGAGTTAATTCTGTGAAAGATGTTAATCATGGTGCTGGAGAAGGAAAAGAAATTGAATCACATTTATATGAAACTGCTGATGGAAGATTAAAAAGATTTTTTGATGAAAAAGATATACAGAAATTTTTTGCAGATTGGGAAAAATTATATATACATGAAGAAGTGATGGGCAGATATGGAACAGAAAAAGTATTATGGAGAGGTGCTTTAAAGGTCAATAAATAAAAAATAGCATTTGACAAAATAAAAAAATGTCTGTATAATAAAGATAGAAAATGAGAGCCACAGAAATGTGTGCTACCTATAAACTAGATAAAACACCACAAAGCTTGGCAGAGCATATGTGGTGCTTTTATTATTTGCTCAAAATTACTACTATTGCAATAATCAAGGCAAATGCTATAATAGTCATTCCTACTAAACCGTAGAAAAGTAAGTATATTATCATTAACATAGCTTGTTCTACCAT
>JAAVYV010000030.1 GCA_022791325.1 Clostridia bacterium | reverse complement strand
GGACGGGGGATATTGACACACTTTATCTTTTAAAGATGTGTCAATATCCCCCGTCCCATTTGACACACTTTTTTTTACAGCACCCTTAAATATTATATTTTGATAATTGTCTTATTGAGTATATTAATTTTATGATTTTATCCTAATTTTGTTCTTCTATTTTTCTAACATTTTCTTAATTTCATTTATTTTAGTAAGCGCTGTAATATATCCCACATTATAACAATAATCTATCTTCTTTGTATTGAATACACTTGCTTCTGACAAATCTAAATCTATCACATAGTCACTCTCTTTTATTGCTTCTTCTGCTCTTCCTTCAAATAGAATATCTATTGACTTAAATGCTACTTCATATATGTTTTTGGGCTCATAATTTAGACCCGCTGAAAATTTTATTGTTAGTACTTTATCTACTCTTAGTTTTCGTACCTCTCCTGCTGGCACATTGTCTAATATTCCACCATCTACAAATTTATGTTCTAAATATTCACAAGGTGCAAATACTCCGTGGATAACTTGAGCTTGCTCTTACTGCTTTTGCTATTAGTGCATCATTAATATAATAATCTTCTTCTAATTCTTTATTATTTGTAAATACATATTTTCTACTATTTACTATATCTACAGTTGGAATTGCAATTGGCATTTTTATGTCTTTTATATCTTTTATTTGCTTTTCTTTAGCACATTCCCTTAATGCTATTTCTATTTTTTCTCCTGATAGTAAACCATATCCTAATAAACTTTTAGAAGTTTTTAAGTTTCCTGCAAAATGCTTAGCATCTGTCTTCATTATTTCTTTTGAAAAAAATTTGAATATTTCAAGCATTTTCTCTGTAGAATATCCCATTGCATATAAAGAAGCTACAATACTACCAATACTTGTTCCTGCTACTGCATCTATTTTTATTCCATTTTCCTCTAGTGCCTTAATAACACCAATATGAGCTGCACCTTTTACTCCTCCACCTGCTAAAGCTAGACCTAATTTCATTTTCTTACCTTCCTTTTTTATACTTTTCATTATTATAACATTTTTCTTTGGAATTGTAATAGTATTTTTTTAAACTTTTTTCATATACTAATATTATCAATTTATAAAAAGGAGAGATTTATATATGTACCCAGAATACCCATATATTGGTTATAAAGATGAAAATGTTAGAACACCTCTTACTTTTCCCAAACAACACCAAAATGTGCAACCAGGAATGGAATATGAAATGAACCCTCTTCCTATTTTTGAAGATCCTGCTTATATTCCTAGTAATAAATTATATGGAAAAGTTGCTATTATTACTGGTGGTGATAGTGGAATTGGTAGAGCTGTTTCAGTTTTATTTGCTAAAGAAGGTGCGGATATCGTTATTGTATATTTAAACGAAAAGAAAGATGCTGAATATACTAAAAACTATATTGAAAACCTTGGCAGACGTTGCATTTTAATGGAAGGAGACTTAAGAAAAGAAGAATTCTCAACATTTATTGCTGAAAACACAATAAAAACTTTTGGCAAAATTGACATTTTAGTAAATAATGCTGGTGTTCAATATCCACAAAATAGTATTTTAGATATTAGTTCTGAGCAATTAAAAAATACTTTTGAAACTAACATATTTTCTTTTTTCTACCTTACTAAAGCTGTTCTTCCTCATTTAAAAACTAATAGTAGCATTATTAATACTACTTCTGTTACTGCTTTTGAAGGACATAAAACATTAATTGATTACTCTAGTACTAAAGGTGCTATTACTGTATTTACTAAATCACTAGCACTTTCCCTTGCAGACCAGAAAATACGTGTAAATGCTGTTGCACCTCGGGCCTATTTGGACACCACTAATTCCTTCTAGTTTTTCTGCTAAGGAAGTAGAAGTGTTTGGAACTGATGTACCTTTAAAAAGAGCTGGTCAGCCATTTGAACTTGCACCCGCTTATTTATATTTAGCAAGTGATGACTCTAGATATGTTACTGGGCAGGTTATTCATGTGAATGGTGGAACTATGGTTTAAAAAAGAAAGATTTGGAACGCGTCAAAAACTTTCCTTCTTTCAAATTAAAATTTTTATAAAATCCGCAAAAAAAGGAAAGTTTTTGACACGTCCCAAATCTTTCCTTTTTATATAGTTTAATTTTGCAGTTAATATTTCACCACTAATTTATCAAATTTACTATTTATATATTTTTCCAATTTTCCCATAAATTCTTCTGTTTTTATCTCTTTATTTGCTACCATTTCTAATCCCTTTTCCCAACTTGCTGTTAGTTTTGGGTTTAGCATGTCTGGCATTGATGAATATACTACGTCGTAAATTGCTTCACCTTTTATTGTTGGAGTTACTATTTGTGTTTTTGTATTTATGGCTATGTAGTTTATTTTTTCTAGTTTTTTTATTATTTCTCCTCTTGTTGCACTTGTTCCTATTCCTGCTCCTTTTATTTGTTCTCTTAGTTCTTCGTCTTCTATTAATTTCCCCGCGTTTTCCATTGCAAGTATTATTGAACCTGAATTGTATCTAGTCGGTGGAGTAGTTTCAGATTCTTTTATTTCATAATTTTGAACTTGTAATTCTTGTCCTTTTTTTAAGTGTACTAGAACCTCTAAGTTGTTTTCCTGCTCTTTCCCCTCTTGCTTTACTATATCCACATTTTCAGCTTCATTTGTGCATTTTTTTATTTCATTTTCTTTTTTGATAGGTTTTAATATTTCTAAATATCCTAAGTTTGTACATACTTTACCACTGCATGAAAATTTCTCTTTTTCGACATTGATATTTACCGATATTTTGTTATATTCTGCTGGTGGATAAAATATTGCTAAAAACCTTTTTACTATTAGTTTATATATTTGTTTGTGCAACTCTTTTAATTTTTCATAGCTTTCAAACCCTTGACCTGTTGGAATTATTGCGTAGTGATCTGTTATTTTGCTATCATTTACATATTTTGTTTTTTCTAAACTTGTAGAATACTTTTGTTCTACCATTTTATTTATAAAGCCTTGAATCTCTTCATCCTTAAAACCTTTTGCTAATCCATTTAAGTTTTTCTTAATTTCTTTTGCTACTGCTGTTGAAAGTACCCTTGCGTCTGTTCTTGGGTATGTAACTAACTTTTGCTCATATAAATTTTGTATAATTTCTAGTGTTTCATCTGGCTTTATTTTAAACCTTTTACTGCATTCATTTTGAAGCTCTGCTAAGTTGAATAGTAAAGGTGCATTTTCTTTTTGTTTTGATTTTTTTATTTCTTCAATAACTGCTTTTTTACCTTGTAGTGATATTATAAATTCTTTTGCATCTGCCTCTTTTTTGAAACCAGTTTCATTATACAGTTTTGGGCTTTCATACATTTTTGAAGTTTCACTTACTTTCCATTCTGCCTTAAATGTCTTTCCCTCTTGTCCAAATTCTCCTACAATTTTATAAAAAGGCGTTTTCACAAAGTTTCTAATTTCTCTTTCACGCACAACTACCATTCCAAGTACACATGTCATTACACGACCTACTGAAACTGATGCTCTTTCTTCATTTATTTTTTTTGCAATATTTCTTCCATATATTATAGAAAGTAATCTTGAAAAATTTATTCCTATCAAGTAATCTTCTTTCGCTCTTAAATATGCAGAATCTGATAAACTATCATATTCTGAGGAATCCTTTGCTTCCTTTATACCTCTTAATATTTCCTCTTCTGTTTGAGAATCTATCCATACTCTTTTAATTTTCGCATTCGGATTTGGCTTAGCCATCATAAAAACAAGTCTTTGTATATATTCTCCTTCACGCCCAGAGTCACCTGCATTATAAATTTCAGCTACATCTTCCCTTTTCAAAAGACTTTTTACTATATTAAATTGTTTTTCAACTGCTGGTATAATTTCATACTTCCATTCCTTAGGCATAAAAGGAAGTGTGTCTAGTCTCCAAAGTTTTAACTTTTCATCATACTTTTCAGGGTATGACATTGTTACTAAATGACCAACACACCAAGTTATTATCCATTCTTCTGATTCTAAATATCCATCTTTTCTAGTAGTATTTATTTTAAGTGCTTTACTAAATTGCATTGCTACTGATGGTTTTTCTGTAATTAATAGTTTTTTTTGCATCTATTTATATCCTTTACTTCAAAATTGTGCTAATTATCAATAGAGAATAAACAATTTATAAATTTATTTTCATTATATTAGTAATAAAGGAGTGTCCCCTGCGTTCCGAATTCGGAACGAAAAGGACCGTCCCTAGCGTGCGCCTACGCCTACAATTTTATTATATCTATTTCCGAAGTTACATTATTGTTTCCATATGCATATATTATATATATCTGCCCATCTTTTCCTATAAAGAAATTACTCACATTATCTGTTATATACATTGCATTGTTTATATCTCTTTTATATACTATCTGTCCTGTTGCTTCTGCTATCTCTTCTGCTTGCTTACTTGCTTCTTTTACCTGTCTTTCTATTTTTTTGTTTACATCTTTTTCCTTTATATTTTTCTTTTCTAGTACCTCATTTAGTGTTACTTTTTTGTTTGTTTGTATATCATAATTATAAGTTTGCACTATTACTCTTTGAGCACTATTTCCCTCTTTTAATATTGATCTTATTACTAATGATAATATATTCTCATTTAAATATGCCACATATTCAACATTATATATTGTGTATTTTTTTAAGTTCTCTACATTCATAAATATATTACTTGCTTTATCTGCAAATATAGCCTGAGTAGTACTATTATATTCTTCTGCAACTTCACTTTGTATATTAAATACTGGTATTTTTAAATCTACACTATATTTATTCTCAATATCTTCTTGAACATTATATGCTGAATATATTACATCTTTCTCTTCTTGCCCTTCTAATTTAGTTACACCTGCTGTACTATACCCTTGTGTATATATATTATTTTTAAATAATTTATTAAATTCTAATAATAAGTTTTCTGGGTCATCTACATCAGGTTCATCATCTACATTATTTGTTACTTCATTTAATTGACTTTCTTTTACCACTTTCTTAGAAAACATTTGATAATATACTCCTAATATAATTGCAATTATACATATTACACCTATTACTATATACATTACATTTCTAATTTTCATATAATTAATCTCCTTTTGTTCTTTCCTTAATTATTATTATATCATTTGAATATTTCTATTTCAATATTTTTTCTGAAAACTATTGAAATATTAGTAACTATCACGAAAATAAAATAATTTGCTTTCATAGTAATTACTAATATTTAATTTTAAATAGTTCAGCATTAAAACATTTTTTATAGTATGAATTACTACCTCCTCCTGATGCCCCTCCTACTTAAGATGTTTTCTCATTATTCCTGTTATCTATTCCGTAAAGATTTTATTACACTCTTATTATTAATAATTTTTAGCATATATATTTAATAATTACCTTGTTCCATTTGCTCCATTTTCAATATCAAGGTATTTTTCATTAAAAGCTCAGTAATCGTCGATATTATGGCATAATTGCCTTTACAGAAGCATGCTGGTCATGCTGTATATGCATGGTGAAAATCACTACTACAAAGCATGTATGAGTTTTATTTTATAAATGAAGTTTATAAGTGAATTATGAAGAATAAATAAAACTAAAAGAATTTTGAAACTAATTATATCTCAAAATTCTTTTTATTATTTTTTATTTTATATCCTTGTATTTGTAATATTTTTTATAGGTTAAAATAGCAATCATTATAACTAATATAATAACAGAAATTATGGTTATACATTCCCCTGTTTGTGGTAATTTTCCAGTAGATTGAGTAGTATCTTTATTGCCTTGTTCTTTATCTGTTTTTTCGTTTTGATCCTGATTATTATTTCCATCATTATTATTATTTTCTGAATAACTAATAATAGCAGAATCAATCATCCAATTAAATCCATAAATTTCTCCTTTTGGAATTGTAACTGAATCAGAAGTTTCAACACCAAAAACAGTGTCTTTAATATTAATAGTTATATTTTTTTCTGTATTATTGTAAATGTATTTTTCAAGTTCATATTCCAATTTATCCCCATCTTTATAATTACTTAAATAAATAATTTCATCATTTTGAATTAATTTAAGTAATTCATCATTTCCAATTTTCTTATACATAATGCAAAATGATTCGCCTGGTTTATATTCATTAAACGATATAGTTAAAGGTGAACCTGAAATCTTTTTATACATACTTATTTCTTTTTCATAATCATCATCAAATTTATCTTTTATATAAATCAAACCATTCTTTCCTATATCATTTTCAATTTTAGGAAATTGAGTAGTAGCATTTGCTGTATATCTATAAATTTCATTTTCTTTAAGTTCAGATAGTTTTATTACATCAATCCAATTTTTTTCGCTAATGTTTTTTCCTTCTTCAATAGAAGTTTCTTTTTTTACTACTGATACAGTACATGTATCTTTATATTGACCATCTTCTGTTGAGACAGTAATTATAGTCTTTCCAATACTTTTTGCTGTTACTCTTCCATTATTAACAGTTGCAATTTTTTCATCACTACTTGACCATCTTACTTTTGTAGATGAAGACATTTCAATAAAACTAACTGTTAAAGTTTCACTTTCATCTTCTTTTAGCGATAACTCATCCTTATTTAAATAAATAGACCCCATTGTTGTTATAGGTGGCTTTTCACTACTAGATAAAGTTTTAAATTCTATTCCGTTTTGTTGTGCATATGTTTGTGTTGTAGAACCCTCATATCCATATAATACTAAATTAGAAGAACCATATTCAAATACTCCTGATGCATAACTAATATCTTTTGAATAAACTCTTACTTTTTCTAACTTAGAACAAATACCTAAAGCACGTGAGTCAATTGATTTTACATTCTCAGGAATATCAAATTCTGTAAATCCAGTTTCTTGAAAAGTACCATCTCCAATACTTTTAATTTTTGATGGAATACTTACTGAATTTAATTTACTACATTGTAAAAAAGTTTGCATATCGAGAAAAGTTAAACTTTCTGGTAACTTTACAGTTTCTAAATTTGTACATTTTGCAAATGCTAACAATTCTATTCTTTGAATTCCTTCACTAATTACAAGATTTTTTATTGTATGCCCATTAGTTGAATTTCTACTTTCATCAAAAGCATGAGCTCCAATAGTTACAACATTATGGTTCTCTATTGTGCTTGGAATTGTTAAATTGCTTTCAGAGCCATTATATGCTGTTATTGTAGCATTTCCATTAGCATCTAAAGTATAAGAAAAATCAGATGCTCCATGCGATTTTATAGTAAAAGCTAAAATAATAAATAAACTGATTAATAAAATTCTATAAATAATTTTTTTCATTATTAATTTCCTCCACTTTTATTCTACAATATATTTTAATTTTTTACAATAAAAAATACACATTTTTATATAATTTTTTACCATAATTTTTTTATCATTTTATATCTGATTTGCTACATATTTTGCTACAGCTATCTTATTATTTTCTACTGTACTTACAATAGTATCCTTGGCATCTACTATTTCTAGTTCCAGTTCCTCTTTTATTTTTGCTTTTTCATACTCTATTTTAGCATATTTCGCCTTATTAAATATTCCATTTTCTCCTAGACTTAAATTTATTATTATTCCTGCTAATATTAATAGTAATATTATTGTTATTACTAGTGTTATTAATGTTATCCCATATGCTGACTTTAATTTTCTAAATTGTTTCATTTTATATTTATTTCTACTTTTTTGCATTTTATCATTTGTTCCTCCTAATCATATATTGTCCTATATTTACCAAATTATTATATTATATGTTTAAGGTATTTACAAGTATCATTTATACATATTACAATATCCAAGAACAAAAAAAGGAAAGTTTTGGACGCGTTTCAAATCTTTCCCTTTTTTACATCCCCTTTTGCATTTTATACCTTATTTTATTTGACTATTCCATACTTTTAGTGTATTATATACTTGTTAAATTTTAAATAAAGGAGTATTTACAAATATGTTATGTTCAATATGTAATAAAAACACAGCTGTTATTTTTGTTAATAAACAGCTTCCAGATAAAAGTTTTGCAACTGAGGGCTTGTGCTATGACTGTGCTAAGAAAAAGGGTATTAACCCATTAGAGGCACTTACTAAGCAAGCTAATTTGTCTGAAGAAGATATGAAAGATATGGCAAATCAGATAGAAAGTATGTTTAAAGATATGTCTGATAATATAGATTTAGATTCTATAGCTTATATGGAATCTGGTGAAAATGAATTTGATGATAATGGTGAAATGCCAAGTGGTGCCATTCCTTTAGGTTCTATTTTTTCTAATATGTTTGGAATGAAGAATAATTCGGAAGAAGCTGAACCTTCTACTTCTTCTAAAAAGAAGGTTAAAGTTAACCAAAAAACTAAAGATAAAAAGAAAAAGGCTTTAGATACTTTTGGTACAAACTTAACATTTAAAGCTAAAAATAATGAAATTGATGATGTTGTTGGAAGAAATAGGGAAATTCAAAGAATTGTTCAAATTTTAAATAGACGTTCTAAAAATAACCCTTGTTTAATTGGTGAACCTGGTGTTGGTAAAACTGCTATTGCTCAAGGTTTAGCAATTAAAATTGCCCAGCGGAAGCGTTCCTGCTAAACTTTTAAATAAAGAGGTTTATTTACTTGATATGACTGCCGTTATAGCTGGTACCCAATTTAGGGGTCAATTTGAAGCTAGAATGAAATCTATTATAGATGAATGTAAATCTTTAGGTAATATTATTTTGGTTATTGATGAAATTCACAACATTATAGGTGCTGGTGATGGGGAACATTCTATGAATGCTGCAAATATTTTAAAACCTTCACTTTCTAATGGTGAAATTCAATTAATTGGTACTACTACTTTAAAAGAATATAGAAAATATATTGAAAAAGATAGCGCTCTAGAGAGAAGATTTCAGCCTGTAATTGTTGAAGAACCTTCTATTACAGATTCTATTGACATTCTTGATGGAGTTAAAAAATATTATGAAGATTTCCACAAAGTTAAAATTTCAACAGATGTTATTAAACAAACAGTTATAATGTCTGAAAAATATATTCATGATAGATTTTTACCAGATAAAGCAATAGATATATTAGACGAAGCTTGTTCAAGAATTAACTTAAATAACAAAGATTTATATGAATTAGAAGTATTAAAAAATGAACTTGTAAAAGTTCAAGAAGAAAAAGAACTAGCAGCTAACGCTGATTCAACTGAAGATTATAAAAAAGCAGCCGAATTAAAGGCTAAAGAATGTTCTTTAACAGAGAAAATAGAAAAAATAAATAAAGAACTTAAATTAAAAGAGTTAACTGTTCAAGATATTGCAGAAGTAATTGAACATTGGACTAAAATACCTGTTACAAAAATAACTGAAGAAGAAACGTATAAACTTTTACATTTAGAGCAAAATCTACATAAGAGAGTTATAGGTCAAGAAGAAGCTTTAGAAAGTGTTTCTCGTGCAATTAGAAGAAATAGAGCAGGTTTAAAAAGTACTAAAAGGCCACCTTCTTTCATATTTGTAGGTCCAACAGGTGTTGGTAAAACTGAAGCTTCAAAAGCTATTGCCTATGAAATGTTTGGAAATGAAAATGCTATTATAAGAGTAGATATGAGTGAATATATGGAAAGTCATTCTACTTCAAAATTAATAGGTTCACCTCCTGGTTATGTAGGTTATGATGATGCAGGGCAATTAACTGAAAAAGTTAAACGAAACCCATATTCTATTGTACTACTTGACGAAATTGAAAAGGCTCACCCTGATGTATTTAATATTTTACTTCAAGTTTTAGATGATGGAAGGCTAACTGATAACCAAGGAAATACTGTAAGCTTTGAAAATACCATTATTATTATGACATCTAATGCAGGTTCTAACTTAAATACTAATTCAATTGGTTTTGGAGGAGCCTCTAACGTAAACAAAAATAAAATATTAGATGCGCTAAAAGATACATTTAGACCTGAGTTTTTAAATAGAGTAGATGAAATAGTTGTGTTTAACCCATTAAATAATAATGAATTAATACAAATAGTTGATTTAATGCTTCTTGACACATCTAAAGCTTTAGATGATAAAAACATAATAATGAATGTTACTAAGGAAGCTAAAAACTGGCTTTTAGAAAAAGGAACTGACCTAAAATATGGTGCAAGACCTTTAAGAAGAGCTATTCAAAGATATGTTGAAGATGAGCTTTCTGATATGATTTTGAAAGGTGAACTAAAGAATGGTGAAAATGTAAGTATTGATGTTGTAAATAATAAATTAGATTTTTCTGTAATTTAAAGTTTATTAATTTTATTTGTAATGTAGGGGCGATTAGCAATTGCCCGTTCTTCTAAGGCTTTCTTTAAAATCTATTTTTAGCAATTTCGTTGGAGCTACGGACGATTAATAATCGCCCCTACATTACAAACAATATTAATTAATACTGTAAAATTTAAAACACAATAATAATTGTAGAACAGATATTTATTTAATATCTAATAGGAGGAACTTATGAAGAAAATGAAAAACTGGTGCAAGCATATACCAAATGCATTAACAATTTTAAGGTTTATATTAATACCATTTATTGTACTTAGTATTGTAAAAGATAATTATATTGAAGCATTTATATTTTTAACATTATCAGGTCTTACTGATATATTAGATGGTTTTATAGCTAGAAAATTTAATTTTATAACTAACTTTGGAAAGTTAATAGACCCTTTGGCAGATAAAACCACACAAGTAGCTATTTTAGTTACTTTAGCTTTGAAAGACATTATCCCTATGTGGATTTTACTAATAGTATTTATTAAAGAATTTGTTATGATAGCTGGTGCTTCATTCCTTTATGGAAAAGAACTTGTAGTATCCAGTAAATGGTATGGTAAACTTGCAACTATATTATTTTACTTAGCAATTGTATCTTCTTTTGTTATTAAATATGTAGACGAAACCTCTCTACTTCCAGAAGATACATTTAGTTTCGTCCCTCACTTTGACATATACATTTATTACTTAGCATTAATTGCAACTGTATTTTCTTTAATAATGTATTATATAACTTTTTATAAACAAGGTTATTTGAAAAAAGAAAATTTAAAAATAGACCAAGAATAAAAGAGACTGTAAAAAAGTCTCTTTTATTTTACAAGTAAAGATTTGGTAAAGATTTGGGACGCGTCCAAAACTTTCCTAAAGTCAAATGAAATTTTTGGAAGCGTCCCAAATCTTTCCTAATCTTTTGTTTCTATTCATAATCTTCTAATGCTTTATTAAGCTTATCTGTTCCATCAACTCGTATTCCTTCTTTTAACCTGTTAACATCTTCTTCTGGTAAGTATGTTGTTATTATTGCTGTTTTTTCTTTTAGTGTTTCTTTTTCTTCTTCGTTTACTGAATATATTGCAATACACCCCTCTAGCTCTTTCAACATATAATGCTCATTACAAATTCCTTCTTGTTCTTTATAAAACAATACTTCATCATTTCTAAATGTTACAATATTCCAATCTTTGTATATACTTTCTAAATCTTCTCTTGTTTTATTAACCATTACTTCACTAGCTGTTTCTTTCTCTATTGTTATATGTTCACATTCTTTATAGTACACCTTAAAAATAAATAAACAATTAGGTGATACTTTTTCTTCTTCACTTGTTGTTGTTACTAACTCTATATTACTATTTACTAAATTTTCTTCTATATGATTTGTTTGTATATAAGTCGCTTCTTTTTGTTCTAAGTTAGAATTTGCATTTTTATATATAATAACTCCAATAGTTACTAATATAGCAAATATTATAATTCCTATAATACTAATTAAATATCCTTTTCTCATACTATCATTCCTTTTTTGGAAGTTAGAAGTTGGCGAGCTGAAGTTGGAAATCCAATATTTAACTTCTAATTTCTCATTTTTGTTTTATATTAGTATGATAAGTTTTTGTTAAATTTATACAATTTTATTTTTCTAAATCACAAAAAAACAAGAATAAAATTTTCGTACAACCAGTTTTGTCCCTCGGATGATTTGTAGTCAAATTCTATACAGTCGCTTTCAATAAACATAAGTCCACCATAAAACCCGCCCAAATCATGCTGAGAAACTAATTCATTTTTAAATACAAACTAACTGCATTTTTTATTAATTCATTTATAGATATTTTTTCTTCAATTGATTTCATTTTTGCCTTATTGTGTAACTCTACTCCTAGCCTTACATTTAATGAACCTTTGCATTGCTTTTCTGGTTCTACTTTAAGTTCTTTACATGTTTCTAAATAATGATCTATTGCGTCCTTGAAATCTTTCTTTAGTTCCTTTACCGTTGTTCCTTCAAAAGATATTAATGAATCTTTTAAACCTTCAATATATCCACAAAAACATTCGTCCTCATCACTATATTTTATTTCTGCCCAATAATCTTTATATTTCATTATATTATTCATTATAATATCCTCCATTCTTCCAATAATTTTATAATACTATTTACTTGGTATGGTTTTAATATGTTACTTGGATGCGGTTTATGTATCTCTATATATTTGTTTAAATCTTTATTTATAAAAACAACTCTTGAACCTGATGTTTTACCTTTATTATTCTCATAAAAACCCAAATTATTTAATAAATTCTTTGCTTCATTATATGTAAAATCTCTTGGCTTTGACTTTATTCTATTTATTTGCTTTTCTACTTTACTCATATTATATCACTCCTTTTTATGTTTTGCAACTATTTTTAGTTGCTTTTTATTAAAATTATAAAATCTTTATCCTTACATTTAACTCTCAATCTATTTTTAGTAATACATTAAATTATAATTTTTTCTTGTTCTATGAATTTCCTAATTTTCATTTTTCCTTTACTATTTACAACAATTGAAATTTCTCCCATTTCATCTGTTCTATATATTTCAGAGCCGTAAGTCTTCTAACCTTTTTAGTACATCTTCATTTGGATGACCAAAGTTATTATTTGCTCCTACTCCTATTAGGGTAATTCGCGGTTTTGCTAAATTTAAAAATTCCTGAATACTAGAAGTTTTTGAACCATGATGAGCAATTTTTATTATTTTTGTATTTAATTTGTTTGTTCTTATATATTTATTTACTATTTCTTCCTCTGCTATCTTCTCAATATCTCCTGTAAATAGCATAGAAAAACTATTGTAGCTTAATTTCATTACTAGTGAATTATTATTCAATATGTTACTTGTTATTAATTCTTCTGCTGGCCATAGTATTTCTATATTTACATTTTTTTCTATTTTAATTTTATCTCCTAATTTTGATATATGTACTTTTATGTTCTTTTCTTTTACAAGTTCTAAAAATCTCTTATAATTTGTTGATTCTTTGCCTTGTTTTGGTATAATAATATTTCTTACTTTCAATTCTTCCATTACAGTTAATATCCCGTCCGCACATGGTCTGAATCAAAGTGAGATATAAAAATATAGTCTAATTTCGTTATTTCTCTATCTAATAAATATGGTATTAGTGTATTTTTTCCTACATCATAACTTTCATTTATTTCACTTCCTCCTCCATCTATTAATATTGTTTTGTGGTTTGGTGTTACGATTAGTGTGCTATCACCTTGCCCTACATCTATAAAATATATTTTTAATACCCAAGGTAATATTTTTATAACTTGAAAAATTAACACTATTATTAATATTATTGCTATTGTTCTTTTTTGTAATTTCTTATTTTTTAATTTACTTAGTATATTTTTTTCAAATCTTCTCCTATTTCTATTAGGGTAGAGACAATCTCTACATTTTATTAGATATATTATTATTGTTAAAATTACATAGTATAAAATTATTGCAAATATACTTGGTGTTTTCACATATACTTTTGAAAATGGCAAACTACTGCTAAAATTTGCTATTTGTATTAGTAGCCTAATAAATATTGATAATATTATTGCTGGCATTTTTGAAATTTGAACTGATATGAAAGATATAAAAATTGTTATAAAACCTAATATTATGATTAAACCTAAAATTGGTCCTGCTAATATATTTGATATAAAAAATGTTAATGATATTGTATTATAGTGAAAAGCTATAATTGGAAATATTATTAAATTTGCTGAAATACTAACTATTAGCATTTGTTTTATGCTAGTTAAAATTTTATTTATTAATTTACTTTTTAGTTCCGGTAATTTTATTTTTTCTTCTATTATCTTGTTAAGTAATATTATACCTAAAGTACCTCCATATGAAAGTTGCATTCCTATATCTAATATTTTGTATGGATTTATAATTAATATTATAAGTATAGAAATACTTATACTTGCTAAAATACTTGGCTTTTTATATATTAAACTACCGAATAATTATATATATTGCCATTATACATGCTCTAGTAACAGAAGGTGTAGCTCCTGTTAAAAATATAAATATAATTAATAGAATAATTGTTATGATTTTTGAAATTTTTTTGCTTATTTTGCTTTTTTTAAGAATAACTGTTATTCCTAAAATTACATATGTTACATGCGCTCCTGATACTGCTAACATATGTGATAAATTACTATTTCTAAAACTTTCCTGTATATCTTTGTTTAAGTTTTCTTTATTTCCTATTAAAATTCCTGTAAGAAGACTTGCTTCTTCTCTTTCTAAAATTTCATTTGATTTGTCTATTATTTTTTGATTTATTTTGTTAATAAGAATTAGTAATTTATTGTATTTTCCTTTTTCTACTTTTTCTATTTTATTAGTTGTAACTAAACCATATATTTTTTGTGTTTTTAAGTATTGTTTATAGTTAAATCCACCATAGTTTCTTTGTATTTGAGGTTCTTCAAATTCCCCTGTAAATATAATTTTATCTCCATATTCTAATTTATTTTTACTATTCTTTATTGATAATTTTAAATGTGTGTTATTATATTTTTTGTTTAAATTTATATTTTTTACTTTTATTATATATTCATCTTTATATTCTTTTTCTTTTACATTACTTACAATTACTCCCTCTATTTTTATTTCTGCTTGTATGTTTTTATATTTTGTTTTAAAGGATTTTTCTAAGATTAAAGTATAGGTAAAACTTAATATTAATGTTATCATTATTAGAATTAATTTTTTGTTTGGAATTAATAATTTTATATATCTGTTTAGTTTTGATTTTTTGATTACTATTATTGCAATTATTATAATAAACAGGGGGACTATATTTTTTATATATAGCCCCCATATTATTCCTAATATATATGCAATCATTATTATGAATATTGTCATATACATTCTCCTTTTTTATTAGTTGTTCTTGGTTTTCTCTGTTTAGGACAGTTCCTAATCTAGCCAGATTATTTTATTTTTTTACTCATTGTTCTTCTCTATCTTGTTTACGATTACAAACCGTCCTAAATAGCTACTATTCTGCCTTATTCTATTCACGAACCGTCCCCCATGCTATTAATTATTCACTATTCATCATTCATCATTCATTATTCACTAATTACTACTCCACTACCCTTCTTGCTGTTTCATATCTTTTTAAATAACTTCCCGATGTTAATGTTGAAATTTTTACACAATAGCCAGTTCCTGATGATGCGTGTATAAAGTTTCCGTCTCCTATATATATTCCACAATGACCTATACCACTTCCTGTTTCATAGTCTGTAAAAAATACTAAATCGCCTGGTCTCAAATTTTCTTTTGCTACATGTGTTCCAACTCTTGATTGTGCTGTTGCTGAATGACTTAGAGTTACTCCAAAGTTTTTTAGTACATACATTGTAAAGCCAGAGCAATCAAATGTATTTGGTCCTGAACCTCCATACACATATTTACATCCTAAATATTTTTTTGCATATTCTACTATTTCATCACCTTTTGATTTTTGCACTGTATTATCACTTGTAGTACTATTTCCTATTGCTTGTTCTTCTTCTCTGCTTACTTCACCTCTTG
Source organism: Clostridia bacterium (assembly GCA_022791325.1). GTDB lineage: Bacteria > Bacillota > Clostridia > TANB77 > CAG-508 > UMGS1663. The sequence continues at coordinate 3,683 of JAAVYV010000030.1, read as the reverse complement.
ATGTTGTGCTTACTTTTTTATCAGATAATAGCCTTTTTGCAATATATCCTGTTTTTCCAGCTATTTCTACTTTATACCAATCTCCATTTTCTGCAACTACTTTAACTCCATTATTTAGTATTAGTGAATCTATTATTTCATGCTGTGTTCCAGGTCCTTTTCTTACATATATTGATGCTGTATTTACATACATTGTTTTTGTTGTTACTTCTGTGTCTGAAGGTGTTTCTGGTTCATTTTTTGGTTTGTCTGTACCTTCTTTAGGATTAGTAGTTGTTGTATCATTAGAAGTTACATTAATGTCTACTAATATATCTTGTCTTATCCAACCAGTTACTTCATCAGTTTCCACATATGCCCAACTATTAGTTTTTGTTATAACTGTTATTTTACTATCCTTTTTTATATTTTGTATTATATTTGCATTAATTAAAGGTATTATATATATATTACTATCTTTCGAAATTTTCATTTCTTTTAATACTGCAATTTCTGGCTGTGAACTTACTTGAACCGTATTTTGACCTTCTGAAATAGTATTTTCTATAGTATTAGTTACTACATTATTTTCTATTGTATTGTTAGTATTTGTGATTGTTGTATTATTTTCACTAGTAACTGTATTTCCTATAAAATTATTTGTACTAGTATTAGTATTTTCTTCCTTTACTTTTACATAGTCCTTATGTACATACCCTGTAATCCCTCTTATTTTTACTTTATACCAATCTCCATTTTCTTCAATATATTGTAATTTTTCACCATAATTTAATAATTCTAATATTGTAGACTCTGTAGATGCTTCTTTTCTTAGCTTTAGTGTATCTGTATTTACAGTTAATGTTTTAGCATTAATTAATGAAGAATTTATTACTAATAATGCTATAATTAATGCTAAAATTGTAAGTATGTTTTTTAGTAACTTCATAAAATACTTCTCTCCCTTTGTCGATATTTTATCTGTCACCCAGTATATACTCTATTTTCATAAAAGTCAACAAATTTTTTAATATAAATTACATAATAGAAAAATAGTAACAGTAGCTTGGTTACTATTTACACTCTAAAAGATATTTACGATGTAGGGGCGATTAGCAATCGCCCGCAGACCACAGAGAATAAACATCTATGGCTTTTCGAAGAAGTTACTAGATTAAATTAGGAATATAGCAAAGTCGTTGGAGCACGGGCGATTGCGCTAAAGCATAACTTATCTCTAACTCGCTACTCGCTCGAAGAGCTAAGAAAATAATCGCCCCTACATATACTAAATATTTAATATTAGCTGTGAATTGTAACGTAGCTTGATGCTATAAAAAAGTATTTATAAATTTGTATTGACTTTTATGTTAATTGATGTTATAATTTTTTTATCACGTTAACCATTGTTTCAAAGGAGGTATTTTATGATTACAAAAACCCCCACACTTCCAAGTGTTACTATTCAAGTACTTAAACGCGAGTTATCTCTTTCCAGCAACGAAATAATTCAAAATATTATTGATAACTTAGTTGTTGAATATGATTCTACTGGTACAGTATCGGAAGACTTAGCCAGTAATCTTATTGGTAAACGTCCAAAGCCACCCAAACGCAGCAGTGATACTCAATTCAATGATGCCTGGCTAATATCCGATAGAGAATACGATGAAAAGTTACGCTTTGTACGGCAATATATTGCCAATCTGTGTTCAGAACTTCAATCCTGAGTACCAAAAAGCATAAAAGGTTCCCCCCTTTTATGCTTTTATTTTTCTAATATCCTTCCTTTTTCCATAAATTTGTGTTATAATAATAATATGAGAATAATTTTAGGAGGTTTATTATGTGGCAAGTTTGGCTTATAATTAGTGGTTTATGCTTTATTATTGAAATGGCAACTGTTCGGTTTTTTTGTATTTTGGTTTGGAATAGGTGCTCTTCTTTCTATGGTTGTTAGCATCTTTGCACCTGAAAACATTATTCTTCAATGTAGTGTTTTTGTTATTAGTTCTGTAATATTACTCTTGCTTACAAAACCAATTGTAAATAAGTTCACTAAAAAAGATAAAAAATTAGAAACTAATGCATATTCTATAATTGGTAAAAAAGGAATTGTAACTCAGGATATTAATAATACTTTAGGTGTTGGTCAAATAAAAATAGCTAATGAAGTATGGTCTGCTAAAACTGAAAATGATATTCCAATACCAAAAGGTATAGAAGTCAACATCATTAAAATAGATGGAGTTAAAGCAGTAGTAGAGCCTACTAGCATTAATTCAGAAATTACAAAATAGTTATTAATTAGAAGTTAGAAGTTAATTTTGGTATCTAGCATCACTTGTTTATTATTTGAAATAGATTAACCTACATTCTAACCTCGAACTTCTAAAAAATAAATGTCAAAATTTAGAACAAAGGTAGTTTCGTCACGATGACGAGCTAATAGTTACCTTTATAATTATAATTTAAATATCTAATTTTTGACAATATAAAATAAAAAGGAGGAAATTTTTATGGAAGGATTTATATTTTTAATTGTTTTACTTGTTATTATATGTTTAATTGCATTTAAAACTATCAAGGTTGTTAAACAATCTGAAGTTTATATTATTGAAAGGCTTGGTAAATTTCATAAAATAGCTGATGCTGGTCTTACAATAATCATACCATTTATTGACCATGTTCGTAGTGTTGTAAGTTTAAAACAACAAACTATGGATATACCACCACAAGGTGTTATTACAAAAGATAATGTTACAATTACAATAGATACTGTAGTTTTCTATAAAATTACAGACCCTGCAAAAGCAGTTTATGAAATTCAAAGTTTAAAGAAAGGTATCGAATACCTAGCCATTACTACAATTCGTGATATTGTTGGTAAAATGGACTTAGATGAAACATTTAGCTCTAGAGATGCTATTAATGATAAATTAAGAGTAATACTTGATGAAGCTACAGACCAATGGGGCTGTAAAATTGACAGAGTTGAAATAAAAGACATCACTCCACCAGCAGATATTAGAGATGCAATGGAAAAACAAATGAATGCTGAAAGAAATAAAAGAGCATTAATACTTCAAGCAGAAGGTGAAAGACAATCTGCAATTACACTTGCTGAAGGTAAAAAAGAAGCTGCTATATTAGAAGCAGAAGCTGATAAGGAAGCAAAAATAAGAAGAGCAACTGGTGAAGCTGAAGCTATTAAGAAAGTTGCTGAAGCTAAAGCTGAAGAGATCCATATGGTATATGATGCAATGATGAAAGCTAACCCTAATGACAAGTTAGTACAATTAAAATCTTTAGAAGCATTAAAAGATGTAGCAAATGGAGAAGCAAATAAAGTATTTATTCCTTTTGACGCAACCTCTGTGTTAAGTTCTTTAGGTGCTATTAAAGAGGTTATAAAAGAAGATAAAAAAGGTTCTAGGAAAGAATAAGATAGAAACTGTCAAATGGGATGAAGCAAATTGACAAGTTAAGTTTCAATTTGCTTAAGAATATGAGAATATAGAGTTTACCGTGTAAACTAGAATTAACTATGATTATTTAGATACTGAGAATATAGAGTTTACTGTGTAAACTAGAATTAACTATGATTGTTTAGATACTATAATTAATTTTGTAGTATCTAATTTTTATATTTTTAATATACACTATTTTTAGTATAATGTAAATAATAAAAATCTATTATTTTG
>JAAVYV010000081.1 GCA_022791325.1 Clostridia bacterium | reverse complement strand
CGCCCTGTCCGGGCGTTGATTCTTGTGGTGGTGCATATCAAGGCTTTTCCCGTAAAAGTAGTAAATTGGTAGTAAATTCAACTTAAAATGTTGTCTGTATGCCCGTAAATCAAGGCTTTTTTGAGATAATCAATAGTTTTTTAATTAAAAAATCCACTGCTGGGTTTTGCTGGCGGTGGATTTTCTGCCTTTTCTCAAAATCCGTTATACCAATTTTTTGTGTGAAAGACCCCGCCGTTGGCGGGGTTCTCCTGCGTTTTTGGTATAACGGATTTTTTGGTATAACAAAGGTTGTGTCTGCCCAATACAGGGTCATTCCGGCAGCACGTTTTTCTTCATACTGATATAGGCAACGACTGTATAAACCAGGTACACCAGGAAAAACAATCCCAGTGAAACCGTCAAAATCATAGCAGGACTGTTCACGCCCACCAGCGTTCCCGGTTCCACCGCATTACACATATCCAAGATAAAAGGAATCGCGATTAACACCGAGGGAATTACCGGCATAAGATAGTAAATTGCAAGCTGCCGGAACAACGACCGCCTCATTTCCCGGTAATCCATGCCCAGCTTGCGGAGCAGTTCAAATTGACGGTGATAGCGTCCGGCTTCACTGAGCTGCTGGACAGTCAGAACAGTTGCGGCGGTCATGGCAAGAATAAGCGCCAAATAGAAAAGAGGAAAGACCGCCATAGCGGACCATGCGGCGGTATCGTGTAAAAGGATTGCTTTCGAGTACAGATAGTCCCATTCATCAAGAAGATAGGCTTCGTCCGCTGCCTCATCATGGAGGCCGCTGCTCAGCGCGTTATACTGCTCCACCGTGATGTTTTGGGCCGTCATGGCCGCTACGGCAAACCGAAGAACCGGACGGGTAACACAGACCTCATCCGGAAGGATCAGCAAGAATTGATGCCCGTTTCCGTTCCAGAGATTTTGCGCGAACTGCTCGGTATAAATCTTGCCGGGGGACAATGTTTTTCCGTCTAATGAAAGAGTTTGCCTCCATTGCCGCAGAGGTTCTTCCAAGTAGGGCATACAGTGAATGATGTAACAATCCGGTTCTAATTCCGCAGGCGGCAATCCCAGCATCTCCCGCAGGGCAGCGTAGTCGCTGTACGTCATGAACAACGTACAGTTATAATCGTGGTCATAGTTGTACCGGTAGTATCCGGAAGTTTCCTCCAGATATACGACTGCTGAATCATCAACGCCCTGATAGAGCTTGTATTGCCAAGATGCAGACAACGGAAGCTGCTCCATGCTTTTCCAGCACTGCTCCATATGTTCCTCCTGGTCAGACACGAACAGCAAATCAAAAGCGTCATGTTCCACTCGCCCCTGGAAGATACCATTGAACACCATTCCAGCACCCTCGGTAAGCAAGGTAGCGGTAAAGAGCAGGGAGATGGTTGCCATAACAATACCCATTGTTGCCAGCTTACTGGTCAGGGTACGGAAGATCATCAAATTCTGCCCCTGATATTTTCGTTCCGGCTTTCGCTCAAAAAACGCCGGAACGCCGGAGGAAAAGCTGGTAAAGAAACCGTAGATAAAGGCGATGATACACCCCGCGCCGATGACACCAATCAGCAGTTTGCTCGCCGTCATCAACAGGAACGTTCCAATCACACCCAACACAAGGGATATGACAAACATCAAATGCCGGTTTTTGCTCTTTTTGACCAGTTCCACTTCATTCTGCCGCTCGAAGTAAATCAGGTCATAAATTTTCATTTTCCTGATACGCTTTCGGCTCCTGGCAAGGGCAAAGAGATAGATAACGGCAAAATAGAGAAGCGTCAGCCCAATCGCTTTTAAGGAGAAGTCGTAGCGAAAGTAGTAGGGTGTGCTGAACATGGTGAGCAGGATGGCCCGGAGCGCCTGATAGACCAGATTGCCCAACGGAATTCCAAACAGCAGCGCAACACCGCCCACCGACAGATTTTCCAAAAAGAAAAGGCGGGCCACCTGTTTGTTTTCCAGCCCAATCAGCAAATAGGTTCCCAACTCCTGGCTGCGGCGGGACAGCATAAAGCCCGTTGTGTAAGACACCAGCCAGCCAATGATAAAGACCACCGCGATACTGGCAAGCACAATCGTCAGCGTCATGTTGTCCAACAGTCCAGACAGCTTGTGAATTTCCTCCGAAAATACCAGGCTGTTAAACGCATAGAGCATGGCGCATACCATGACCACCGTGACAAAGTAAATCAGGTAGTCCCCAGCCTGCCGTTTGGCGTTGCGGAGGGACAGCTTAGATAATGTCACTGACGTCACCTCCCAGCAAGGCCAGTACGTCCAAAATCTCATGGTAGAACACGCTGCGGCTGCGTTTGCCCCGGAGCAGTTCATTGAACAGCCGCCCGTCTTTCAAAAATAAGACCCGCTTGGCATAGCTGGCGCTGTATGCGTCATGGGTCACCATGAGGATGGTAGCGCCCATGTTTTGATTCATCTGCGTCATGATCTCCAACAGATTTTTGGATGCGCTGGAATCCAAAGCCCCAGTCGGTTCATCCGCTAGCAGCAAAGATTGTCCTGCCACCATCGCTCTGGCGCAGGCGGCCCGCTGCTTCTGTCCCCCGGATACCTGATAGGGGAATTTGCCCAGTATATCCACGATGCCCAGCTGAGCGGCCACATTTTGGACTTGTTTCTGCACAGCCTTGGGGTCGCTGTGATTGAGCGTCAGGGCCAGCCCGATGTTTTCCTCCAGCGTCAGCGTGTCCAGAAGATTGAAGTCCTGGAACACAAAGCCCAGCTTCTCCCGGCGGAACTTCGCCAGATCGCTGGCGGGCAGTTCCGCAATGCTCTCCCCATCCAGCAGGATGTCCCCAGCACTGACGGTATCAATGGTGGAGATGCAGTTGAGCAGAGTGGTCTTGCCGCTACCGGACGCGCCCATGATGGCAATAAACTCGCCGTCAGCCACCTCGAAGCTCACCCGGTTTAACGCTTTCGTCACGTTGTTTTTGCTCCCATAGTATTTTTCGATATTTCGTACTTGCAGCATAGGTCTACCTCCTTTGCACATCAGGATAGCACAAAAGGGGAATCGGTTGTATCGAATTGATATTGATTTTCCTTACATTTTTGTAAGATTCACTTCTGCTGGAAAAGTGAGTGTCACACAGGTTCCTGTTCCCTCCGTTGACTGAATCCGCAAACCGATTTCCAAAGCGTCCGCCAGCCGCTTGCAGAGGTACAGCCCCATGCCGGTACTGCCGCCCCGTTTCCTCCCGTTGCTCCCGGTAAATCCCCGGTCAAAGACGCGGGGTAGTTCGTAGGCGGGGATACCGATGCCGTTGTCCTGGACGGCAAGCTGTACTTGTTGTCCTAATCTCTTGCTCGATAGCGTGATAACAGGGTCCTCTCCACGATACCGGGCCGCATTTTGCAAAAGCTGTCCCAACATGAACGCCACCCATTTTCCATCTGTGTAGACATTCTCGTTTAGATTTCCTGTTTCTATCCGAATACCGTTTTGAATAAGTAAAGTCTTATGATTCTGGATTGCTCCCTCACAAATTGCGGAAAGTTCTGTTTTGCTGATGATAAAATCTTTTTCTGGATTTTCAGCCCTGGCATAAAACAAGGCCCGCTCCACATGAGCGTCAATCTGTGCCAACTCCTGTGACAGCTTGCGCCGCATATCGCTATCTATGTTTTGGCAGATCAGTTTTGCCGCCGTAATGGGCGTTTTGATTTCATGCACCCACTGCTCGATATACTCCCGATACTCCTTTTGAGTGGCCTGTGCGTCCGATACCGCCTCAATCATGGATTTCCCGGAAAGGCGAAGCAATTCAAACAGTTTGCGCTCATAGAGGTCTTGTGGTTTGGGGGCGCACTCGGCAAACAGATACCGTTTATCCAAGCCATTCACGATTGCTTGCAGTTCGTCCAGCCGCCTTTTTGCTCTCCAAAAATCGGTTAGCTGCTCCAACGAAAAAATCAACAGGCACACGAGCAGTACAATGGTCACAACACCTGTCTGTGTACCTGTTACAAGCAGGAAAGCGGCAACCGCAAGGAGGAACGCAATTTGCAGAATCACCCGGCCCAGCCGGTCATAGATAAATTCCCCTGCCGTCATAGCTGATACCCCATTCCCCGGCGGGTCTTGATGACATCCGGCATCCCCAGCCCCTCCAGCTTGTTCCGCAGACGGGTCACATTGACGCTGAGGGTGTTGTCGTCAATGTAAATCTGACTGTCCCACAGCGCCTCGATCAGGTCGGCCCGAGAAACGATCTCCCCAGCGTGGGCCATCAGATGGACCAGAATTTTCAATTCGTTCCGGGTCAACTCTGTTGTTCCGCCAGAAGCAGTCACGGTTCCTTTTGTCAGACTGAGCTGAAGCCCCACCGCCTCTAAAATATCCGGCTCTGTCACTTTACCGCCGTTTCGCCGCAGAACAGCCTTGATGCGGGCCAGCAGAACGGGAATATTGTAGGGCTTTGTGACATAATCATCGCTGCCCAGGTTCAGCGCCTGAAGTTCATCCAGAGTAGATGTGCGGCTGGTGACTACGATGATAGGTGCGATTTTCCGTATTGCGGCGCATAGGGAAAGGCCATCGCCCCCAGGCAGTCCCAGGTCTAAAAGGACTAAATCAGGACGGATAGAGTATACCTGCTCTGGGATTGCCTCAAATTCGGTCATAATTTGAACCTGATAGCCCTCGTTTTTTAACAAGACGGCCAATTCCTCACGGATAGTCTGGTCATCCTCAATAATCAAAATTGTCTGCATTTTGCACCTCCACGCTAAATCATGCCTATTTTAGCATAGATACAGATGATAATCTACTGCAAAACAATCACTATAAAGTGCTATGTCTGATAATTTGAAAGATTTTTTCACATTTCCCCCTTGAGAACGGCTTTAGAATGATTACCTGACGCCATAATACGAAAGAGCCGCTGGCTCGATGTAGTCAGCGGTTCTTTCGTATCTTCGCAGAAATTATCCTTGACAAATGGCGTCTTGCGTCAGAATTGAATTTGATTCCCCGGAAAGCTCATCGTCACGCGACAATCTCTCATAGAGGGCCGTGATCTTCTCGGTGTCCAACCGCTTTTTGTTCATAGCGAACTCCCTTCAAGCGGCTGGGTCATTTGTGGTGTGATTATTGTACCACAGTCTGCCGCATTTGTCACGGCCTCATGCCGAATTAAATGCAGAATTTTGTCGTTGATGGTTTCTTGGGCGGTATCGCTGAAATACACCCGCACTTTGTAGGTGGTAGAACCGATGTGCCGGTAAATGGTGGCGGTTTTCGCCTCTGCTGGTTGAATTGTAGCTATATTTGCCTTCCTTTCTTGCGGTAGGTCGCAACCCGTAGTATGATGTTGGTGTGCGTTCCAGGCAAGCAGAAAGCCAGCCCCCGGCTGCGTAATGTCGTTCGCAACCGAAAGCTGGCTTGTCGTGCCTATGATATTTTGCCGCCGTCTGGTAGCGGATTTCTAAAAGGGACACGGGGTCGGTTTTAGGATTGCCCGCCTAAAACGGGCATGGTGTCCGTTTTAGAACAAGGGCGAGGATTTATGTCGTGAAAGGACAATGGTTTCACAGCGTCCAAATCATCCTCTCACTGATAGGAGAAAAATCGGGGAGCAAACGGAACCATTTTCAGAAAAATTTTGAAAACTTCCTCATGCACCCCGGTTTGTTCGTCCAATTCTAATATACGGTCAAAACAGACCGAATCGAAAAATATGGCGATAATGCAAGATTGACCTGCGCTGACCCGGAAAATTGCAAAAATGCAAGATGGAATCGGTACGCGTCGAGTGCGTCCACATTTAGGTGGTGGCGAAAAATGCCACCACCTCAGTGGCACCATTTTGTCAATGTTGCCGACAAATTGTCGCTCACGTTGGGCTGGCATTGAAAATCAAGAAGCAAATTCTGCATTTTGATATTTGCACGTGACCGCGCCAAGCGCGGTCACGTGCATGGTAAGAAAAACCAGAAGTGCATTTTGCATTTCTGATTTTCGGTAGCAACGCAGACTACAAAATGTGTCCCATGCCAACGATAAGTTGGGTAGTGGGCGAACACCATCGTTCTCCCAAGTATATTATGGGTAAAATCGAAAAAAGCAGGATAATGGCATGACAGTCCCATTTCAAAAAACGTGACAGTGCGTTCTCGGACATAGTTCGAGCGTCAATCTTGTCGCT
>JAAVYV010000029.1 GCA_022791325.1 Clostridia bacterium | reverse complement strand
GCGATTGCTAATCGCCCCTACATTAAATTTTAGTTTTATACTTTTAATTGTTGTATTTCAGCTTTTTCTTATTTTCTGCTATTTCTCGGGTCGCCGAAGGCGGCGACCCCTACAACGAAAAATTTGATTTTTCCTATACAACAAGAAAGTGGCTTCGCGCTACTCTATAACTTAAAATAGTGTACTTTCCTAGAATATAAAAGATAGAGTATATTAAACCATTGCATGGTAAAATATACTCTATTTTTATAAATTATGTTTTCTTTTAAAAAAGTTATTTTTAACACCCTTTTAATTTAGATTATTTATTATTCATTAATTTCAGCTTGCTCTCCTGGTGTAAATGTTACTTTTGAGTCTATTGGGCATATTTGTACAAATGTGTTTCCATCATTTACTTCTATTTCTTTTCCGTCTAATGTTTTGTATAATGTTTTTCCACTTCTTGATGTTTTCTCACATGTTATTTCTATTGCTTTTCCATTTGTTATATAGTAACCTTTTAACGTTTTTATATTATCTATTGTTTGCCTATCTTTGTTTTCACCATCATTTAGCCTTGTGTTTTTACAAAATGTTACTATTATATTTTTTACTGTTACTGGTTCTTTTGTATCCCAGTCAACTTGTTTTATTTTTCTTGAATATCTTGTATATGTTTTTGTTTCTTCATCATATTCATAACTTACTGTATTACTGTCTGAGTATGGTATTGTTACTGTATTTGCTATTATGTCGCTGTTTAAGTTTACTTCATCTCCTACATACTTTAGTACACTTTCTTTATCTGATGTTACTCTATAATTATCCCTTTTTGCTATTTCTAATACATTTTTTGTGCTTGTTACTGCATTATGTGGTGCATATTTATCTTTTACTCTCCAAAAGTTTTTTGAACTTTCATATATTCCATTTATATTATTTACTCCTAGTTTTGATATATCATTTTTGGCTTGTGGACTAAAACCAAAATGAACATATATCGCGTCATTTTCTAGTGCGTAGTCTAAGAAGTAGTGCCTTGAACTTCTTATTGGACCTAATTTTTCTAGCTCTTTACCTTTATATAGTGCCATTAACCTTGTTTCTCCGCCCTCTACTATTATTTCATACACCATATATGCTTTAGTTAAATTTGCTTGTGGCATTGCACTTTTGTGGTTATCTATCATTACTGCTATTGGCCTATCTGTTCCTTTAAATATTTGCACATCTTTTATTTCCACTACTGTTTTATCATTTTTTTGTTCTTCATTTTTATCTACTGCTGTTTGTAATATATTATTACTTTTTGCAAATTTCATGCCTAATAATATTGCTGCTATTATGATTACTATTATTAATATTGATACTAATATTTTTATACTTGCTGATTTCATTTCTTTCTTCCTTTCCTAAGTTAGAAGTTGGAGGTTGGAAGTTGGATATTTTGGTAATTTCTTCGAAGAATTTACCCTATATTCCAACCTCTAACTTCCAACTCCTAACTTCCTTATATACATTCTTTTATCTTATTATTTTCAATTTATCTAGTATTTTTTCTTCTTTTGGGCGCATCTTCTTCTTATCTTCTTCTTCTATGTGGTCATAACCCATTAAGTGGTAAAAGCCATGTACTAGCATATATGATAGTTCTCGTTCAAAGCTATGGCCATATTCTTTTGCTTGCTCTTCTACTTTTTGTATAGATATTACTATGTCTCCTATTGTTTCTTTTACAGGTTGCTTTTCTTTATTTTGTACTATTTCATCTATTTCATATTTTTCAAACATTGGAAATGAAAGTACATCTGTTTCTTTGTCCATATTTCTGTATTGTTTATTTAATTTTCTAATGTTTTCTGGTGTTGTTAATGTTATAGATATTGACAAATTTAATTTTTCTAATTTTTCTTCTTTAAAACATTCTTGTATTACACTTAAAACGTTTTTTTCATATTCTTTTTTTTCATCTACTCCATCAAAATATAGTTCTACTAACTCCTGCATAGTACTTTCCTTCCTATATATGTTCCTTGTGACTTGCACTTATCCTTTATGTTTTTCATTGCTCCTAATGAAACTAATTTATTTTTATAGAATTGTATTATTTTGAAGTATTTATTTTCATTACAGTATAATTCTTTTAAATCACTTCTTATGAATAATATTTCTTTTTTCCTCGTATAGTCTTCTTGGTTTTCTTTTTGATTTACTAGCTCTGTATATTTACTCCAAAATACTTTGTATCTTTCTTTCTTTTCTGGCTTGTCCCAATACACTTTTGTAGAAAGTAATTTTGTATTATATTCTTCTATTAATTTTATTAGTAATGTATATGCTTTTTCTCTTTTTTTAGCAATTTTTGTATCTACTATTAGGCTTCTTACGTCTTTTAGTAATTTTATATAGCATTGCTCTGCTACTATTAATGGAAGACTATGTGTAAATAACTTTCTACTAAGTGCTATTAAAACCATTCTCTTTTCTATTAATTCATTTTGATCTAATTTTCCTACTGCATAATTTTCAAACTTATCGTATTCTTCTATTACTTCCTTGTATGTATTATTTTCGCTTATTTCTAATTTTATTGGAAGTATTGTTGTAATATATTCTTCTAGCACATTAAATATTTTTTCATATACTATGTTTCTATTCTGGCTAGATAAGTTATCTGCAAGTTTTATAGAAAAGTGTTTTAATAGCCCTTTATATAAAGAATCTATTTTACTGATGTAAAATTCTTTGTATTTGTTAAGTAATTTTTCTTTATTTAGACTTTGAACTAGCTCATAGTCTAACTCTAATAGATATTTTTGTTTTCTATACTTGTATTCTAGGTATTCTGTGTCTTTTATTTTTATAATATTATAATATTTAGATAATGCATCTTTTTCAAATTCAGAAGCTGTTCCATTTTTTACTTTCTTATATATTGAATCCATTACATGTTTATCTATCGCCTCTAAGTATAGGCTATATGTTTCTTCATATTTTTTTTCTAAAGTTTCTTTTTTAGTTTCATCACTCTGATTACTTACTTTACTATATGTTTCATAGTTTTTTAATACATTATTTCTTTTTACTGAAATAATTACACTATTAATTCCTATTTTTGTAGGAATTAACATTTTTGTTAATGTATTTGTTAATTTTGTGAAAAAGGTTTTATCTGCATAAATCCTTAAACTTCTTTCTTCCATTGTATATCAATCCTTTCAAAAGACTATTTTTTCTTTTGCTCCAATTTCTTCTAGTACTTCATATATAACTTCTACTTCTACTGACTCTGGTGTTTCATTATAATTTATATATGTATTTAAAATATCTTCTTTATTTTGTATATCATTTTTTAATGTTTCTTTTGCTTTTTCTTCGCCTATTCTTTTTGCTTCTTCTACAGTATATTCTACATTCTCAAATGTTAGCTCATAGTTTGTATTTTTTACAATTTGTATAGGTAAATAAAAGTTTGAAAATATTTTTATTTTTTTAATTTCTTCTATTGTATCATAATTTTCAAATTTTGAAAGAGTTTTATAAAAATTTATTTTAAAATTATTTACATTTACGGAATATTTATTTTCTTGTGTTCCTGTTTGCTTTTTGTTTGTTTGTTTTAGATCTATTTTTTCTTTCTTTGAATACCAAACTTTTGCATAAACACTGCCATTTGCATGAACATAACGAGTTCCTGTATACTTGCCTTCTAGCCACCCACCTATAAGTAAGCTACCTTTTTTTATAGTATCACCTTCTTTTACTAGGGGAGTCCCATTTAGTGCATTTACTTTTACTATTATTCCTTCTTTTGTTGCAACTATATTACAATAATCTTCTTCATTTACTATTTCAGGCTTTTTATCTGCTTCTACTACTTTTACTGTAGCATTTGTTCCTTCTATATTAATTCCTATCCATGCTAGGTCGTTTCTTTTAAGTCTCATATTATTAATTATTTTCTTTGTATCTACTGTATTTTTGAAACTTCCTAATTTTAGTCCTTGCTCTTCTAAGTTTTTCATAATTTCTTCAGTTGCTATGGTATTATTTCCTATTATTTCTATGTTCCATACAAAGTTTGATAGGAATATACATAGTATAGCAATAGTTATAAATAGAACGAAAAATGCTTTTCTTTTTTTATATTTGTTACATATAAAAGGAAGTCCTTTTTTAGTTTTTATAGATACTTTGCATTTAGTAGCTTTTGCAATTTTGCTTATTTTTTTAAAATCTTTTATTCCTATATTTGCATATGCAATAGCTGAATTACTACTTTTTGTTCTTTTTATATTCCATAGAAATATTTTTTTTGATATACATATATTTATAAATTTTTCTACAAAATATCCCTCTATTTCAATATTTAAATATCCTAGTATGTATGCTAAAAGTATTCTTATATACACAATTTTTTTCCTCCTATTAGTTCCCATTGGGGACGTTTCCAAATGGGGTATTTGTCAGTTTTGGGGCATCTGGCACTCTTGGGGTATCTGGCAGTTTTTGGGCATAACGTCACTTTTGGGAAGTATACTTTTTATTTTGCTAATAATTGCTAATAATAAATTTTTCTAATATTATTGTATTTCTTCAAAATCTATAGTTTCTATCTTTCCAGTTATTAAAATGTCATCTGATGTCATTTCTGTTAGGTTTAAATTAAAACCATTTATATTTATTATTCCTATGTATGTACTCACTCTTATATAGAATTCTTGATATTCTAATATTCCTTTATAGTTCTCTATCAGCATTTCATTAAAACCCATTATTGTAATTTTAGGTTCATTTGATGAAATCTCTTTTGGTATCTCTAATGCTCTTTGCAAGCGTGTTTGCTTTTGCCTTCTTCTATTTTCTTTCATAATATACTTTGCCTTTCTTTATTTTACTGTTTATATTTATTCTTTTGACACTATTTTTTCAATATTTTTTACGTTTCATTTTATAGTATCTATTTACCTTTCAAATTGGTCTAAACTACTAAATTCATAACCCATATTTTTTATTTCTTTTATGCAATAGTCTAATATGTTTGTGTTATCTTTTGAATTACCATGTAAAAGTATTACTGCTCCATTATGAATGTTATCTAGCACTTTCTTTTTTGCATATTCTTCTCTTCCTTGTTTATTTTCATCCCAGTCATCATATGCAAATGACCACATTACAGTTGTATACCCTAAGTTATTACAATATTTTAGCGATGTTTCACTATATTCTCCTTTTGGTGGACGTATATATTTCATTTCATATCCAAATTTATTATATATTACTTCATGTAAGTTCATTACTTCTTTTTTAGTTTCTTCTTCATTTAAACTTGGCATACTTTTATGATTTACTGTATGATTTCCTATTGTATGCCCTCCATCTATCATTTTTTGTACTAGTTCTGAACTTGTATTTACATAGTGTGCTGTTATAAAAAATGTTGCTGGTACATTATTCTCTTTTAATACTTGCAATATTTTTTCTGTATTTCCCGCTTCATACCCTTCGTCAAATGTTAAGTATACCTTTTTAGATTCTTTATTTCCCATTGCTATTCCTTTAGCATCATCTATTATTTGCTTATTTACTCTTCCTAAGTCAGGTTGTTCATGGTTATCATTTCTTTTTATTCCCCATTCTATTTTTTTTGTACTTAATACTCCCGCACTTGTAGTTACTGTTTTATTATCTTCTAATACTATTAGGCTAATTGCAAATGAAAACACTATTATTGCACAACTTAGTATTATGTATTTATTTTTTACTTTTTCTATAACTTTCATCATTATTTTACCTCCAATTACTTTTGTTTAATTTTATGATTTTTTTTTAATATTATTACTTTTATATTTTTTTATTGTGCAATTTAAGCTTTCATAATGTTTGTTGTAGAAAAAAGTGTTTAATTTATTCAGGCAATTACATTAATTCATAACTTATCTTCGCCTCTTCATTTAGATAATTAAGAAATAATTGCATCAACATTTTAATTTTAAATAGAAGATTCCTTAATATACTAAAAAGAATTTTTATAATAACTTTTATTATTATAAAAATTCTTTTTAATTTTTTGTTAATTATTAATATATGTTCCTGTGGCTATGCTACCTGTTGATATACTTCCGTTTCCACCAGCACCGCCTCTATTTCCTTCAAGTCCCCAAAAAGATGAGTATGATGGACCTCCTGTTCCTCCAGTTGCAGAAATCGTTCCTTTTGTTATACTCTCTTTATAAAATATATTTATGCTTCCACCTCCTGAAGCTCCACCTCCTGCTGCTTCTCCTTGTCCTCCATTCATTCCATTTGAAACTATTGCTCCCTTGTTATCAATTGTATTTCCATATAATATCAATAGTCCTCCTGTTCCATTTGCTCCTGGACTAGCTGTAATTTGACCTGTACTATTAGTTCCTCCTGGGTTTCCTGCTCCTGCTCCTGATCCTGAAGAAAGAGTATTTGCTCTTCCAGCATTTCCTCCTGCTCCTCCATTGTCATTACCTTGTTGACCTGTAGAATTCCTTGCTGCTCCTCCTCCTGGTCCTCCAGAATAAGATGTTCCATTTCCTCCTCTTCCTGATGTTCCTGGATTATACCCTGACCTTGCTGAGCCTCCTGAACCTCCTCCTCCTGTCTTTCTATCTGTTCCCGCTACTCCATTATTTCCACCTGTGGCATATACTGCATTTCCTCCACTTGCACCTACTTTAGGTACAAATTCATATTCTCCTCTTGTTGATGTTTCTTCATTTTTCCATAAGTATACATTTTGACCTACTGCTTTTGCCCCTCTTGCTGTCATTGATATTGTGCCATTATTTTCTAAGTTTCCTGTTGCATATAACAACATTCCTTTTGTTCCTCCATATCCTGTTCCATATGACGTTACTGTTACTCCACTATTTATAGTTATGTTTCCATTTACTTTTAATATTACCATACTAGTTGCATTTCTACTTGCTGTTCCTGCATCATTTGCATTTCCATAAGTTCTATTGCTTGTAAATGTTGTATCTCCATTTTCTACATATGTGTGTACTCTATATTCTTCATCTTTTATTGCCATTCTATAATAGGTATCATTCTTCATAATTGCCTTTTCTGTCGCTTCTAATAGGCTTCTACTTATTACTAATGATAGAAATTCTTCTTGTGGTTGTACTCGTACAACTTGACCTTTTATTTTTTCTTGTTTTACATCACTTTTTGCTGTTATTGTTCTATTATCTGTTTCTAATATATCTAGTTCTCCTGTGTATTCTTGCCATGTTGCTCCATCATCTAAACTGTAATAATGATTATTGTCTTCACTATTATTAATATAGTCTATTTTTATTGTTTTTGTACTTCCGTCACCCAAAGTATCAATATTTAGTATTGTTATAATAGGGGCTCTTTCTGCTACTATTGTATATTGCTCTTCTATTTCTTTTCCTACTAATTTAACACTTATTGGATATATTTTTCCATTTTCTAATATTCTATCTAATGCTATTTTATTCTTTCCATTTCCTTCTATTATTATATCTTCTGCTGTTATTCTTTCTATTCCATCACTATTTTCTATAGTTATTACAGTTTCCATATTCTGTTCATTTACCTTCATTATTTGGCATTCTGTTTTTGTTGCTATTTCTTCTGGTTTTCTATCAATTATTCTATTTCTTACTATTTGAAATATATTGTTTTTGTATAATATAAATATTAATAAACTAGCTATTAATATTATACTTACTATAACACTTATTTTTATTATTTTTTCTTTTGATAACTTTGACTTCATACATATACCTCTTCTAAATATATTTTTTAATAAGCTATGAGTTTTTATTTTTTGAGTTTTGATATTTTTCTTAAGTATATATTAATTTAATTTAAAAAAACACAAAACTTAAACTTTCTATTATGTAATATAGTATATAATTCTTCTTTTATTTTGTCTATCTATAAAAAATAATTTTATAAAATGTTATATAATTGTAATATTTATAAAATTCTACTATACTACACTTTATCTTTTCTTAATAATTTTGATATTATACATGTTTAATAGAAAATATATAATACTTATTAATGTTATATATTAAAATTTAGTTATTCTTTTGTTATATTTTAAAGAATTAATATATTTTCATCACACATAGGAATTAATTGCTACAGCCTTACAATTTCATCTAAAAAACAAGAATAATATTTTCTAAGCTCATTCTTCGCTAAGAAAATCTAATTCTTCCATAACTATCTTCTAAGGAAACTCACCGCTATCGCGGATGACTTTCCTAAGAATATAAAAAAAGAGAATACTTTACCTATATAATGGTAAAATATTCTCTTTTCTTTATGTTATTTTTTCCCTCTATTATTCTCTATTCAAATATTTTTCTATTCTCCATTTGGTCTATTATATTATCTCTTTGTGCTTCTCTAAATGTTTTCATGAAAGGCAAATAATATGAATCATCATTATCTACATAGTCTTCTTTTGTAATTCCATAATGATTTAATAATATTTTATCTCTTTCATTAAAACTTAAATCTATTGCTTGTGCTATTTCATTATCAAATAGCATATAAATATAATACATAGCCTTTTTATGTTCTTTTAATTTATCCATTGCTGAAACATAATAATATACTGCTTTTACCATTACCTTTTCTAGTTCACTTTTAGCAATACTATCTTCTATATAATTTAGATCTTCTAAAATCTTTGCAGATTTTTCATATTCTTTATTCATTATATAGCAAATTGCTAAAAAGTATTTTGCTCCCATTCCAAATTGTTCACAAGGTAGTATGTTAGTATCTTTCAAACTTATAAACATTGATAAACTTTCACAACCAAGTTCATTTATAATTATTTCCATACCTTTTATTATTTCTTCTATATTATCTAAATTTATTTTTTCTATATCCTCTAATGCGCTACTTACAGTATTTATAACATTTAAATAGTTGCATTTAGGGTCAAAACCAAATTCACTCATTTCTGGTATTGCTATACTATATGTTGGAAATCCTAATATTGATAAATCTCTAATTAAAATATCTTTCTTTTCTTTTAAAATATCATTTACTAAATTTCTTAAAATAGTTTTATTATCTAATTTTGATACATCTGGCATTTGTGTAAATTTATATGTAGTTTCTGGTCCTATCATCTGATATGGAACCGATGAAAAGTCTGATAATATAAATTTACTTAAGTTTTTATCTTCATTTTCGTCTTGTTCATAAAAGTCAAATAAACAAACCTGTGCATATTCGTATATATCTCTTCCTTGTGCTGCTTCTGTAAAACATCTTTCCATTGCTATTCCATAGTCTGGATGTGCACCTAATTTAAATCCAAATCTTCCTGTATTCTTCTCTAATATGTATAAGCCTGCTACTGGATACTTTCCACCTAAAGAACCGTCTACTAGTCTAAAATAGAAATTGCTATTTTCTTTTAACTTTTCAGACATTTTTTGTACCTTAGGAAAATTTGCAATATAGCTATCTGGAATTTCTGGTAAAACTAATCTTTCTTTTAGAATTTTAATTGCTACATATCTTTCAAGTATTTCAGATAAACCTTCTATTAATGCCTCTTCTTTAGAATTTCCTGCACACATACCATTAGAACCAAAAAGGTAATTGAATAATTTATCTGGTATATATTGTATCTCTTTATTTCTTACACTATAATATGGTAAAGATAAGGAACTTTCTTCATTTAATAGTTCGCATTTTTTATTAATCACTTCTTTTACATATTCCTTTTTTGCTTCTTTTGTGTCTTCTTTACATTCATTTATATTTGCTATACTTTCTAATAAACTATTATTATTTTCAACTAATTCTTCAATACTTAAACGTTTTTCATCTGGTGAATTAGCAAATGGTAATTCTTGTGTTGGTTTTTCTACTCTAAATCGTAATACCCCATTTTGTAATCTCTCAAAAAATTCTGCATATGCACTTGCCATTGCATATTCTTTTGTCATTCCCTTACCATTTTGACCTAAGTCTGTATCTTTTATACACAATCTTAATGAATATGTTCCTACACTACTTTGCTCTTTCCAAACTTCTTCTACTTCAATTTGCATTTTCTCCAATATTTTCTTTAATCTTTTTACTGTTTCTTCTGGTGTAACTTCTTTATACCTTCTATTTTGCAATTCACTCATTTCAAAACTCCCTTCATTCATTTTATAAAATTTTATCATTTTAAATAAAAAATCAACTTTTATACTATATGAAACTGTCTTTTTTTTATATAAAAATTTCTTTGAAAATTTATATATATTATATTACATTTTTTGTAAAATCTTATTTATTTCATAACTTATAAGTTGATTTTTATTTATCAGTTATATTAATATTTTCCTTTTATGCCAAGCTTTTGCAGGTTTCGACATTTTTTCTTATTTTTCTATTGACATTATAGGAAATATGAACTATTATATATCTAAACTGGAAAATATAGGTAATTTTTTTGTTCAAAATTACTGATATTTTTTTTCATATACAAAATATGTATATAGTACACGGAGGATAAAATTATGTTAGGTTTTGTGTTATGTGATGACAATAAAGCAAATTTAGATAGACTTGCAGTTATGTTAGATTCTATTTTTATGCAATATAATATTAATGCTAAAGTTATTTTCTCTTCTACTACCCCTGAAGATATCTTAACTTACGTAAAGTCAAACACAGCAGATGTATTATTTTTAGATATAGACCTAAAAGCAGAGCTTTCTGGTATAGATTTAGCAAATAGTATTAGAAAGTTCAATAAAAGCATTTATATAATTTTTACAAGTGCTCATTTAGAATACATTTTAATTGCATATAAATGCAAAACTTTTGACTTTATTCCTAAACCTATTTGTATAGAAAGAGTATCAGAAACTATACTTAGGTTAGTAGAAGATATTAATGCTGAAACCTCAAAAAGTTTATTTATACGACTTGATAATAAAAATACAATAATTAATCAAGACCATGTTCGATTTATAAAAAAGGATGGCATGAAGTTAGTTTTTTACACAAATACAAGAACTTATGAAACATACAATTCATTTAACAAAATATCTGGTACATTACCTAGCAACTTTGTTAGATGTCATAAATCTTATATTGCTAACATCAACAAAATTAGTAATATAAACACCAATAGCAATGAAATTATTTTTGATGGAAAAAGTAATTTAAAATGCGATATTGGACCAAAATATAAAAATAATTTAATGGAGGTTTTAAAAAACAATGGAAACTTTACAAACAATTTGGACAGCACTGACAACACCGAATGAGGTATTAACTAGTATATTAGTTTTACCTATGTATTTTATAGAAGCTTATATTTCTATGCTTTTATTTACTTTACTCTTTAATATAGAAACTACTAAGAAACAGAAAGCATTATATTTGCTAGTAGTAGGATGCACTGGAATTATTATAAAATTATTTTTTGATAAACCTTATAATGCATATTTGAATGTTATATCAATTGTATTATCGATAATATTTATATTAAAAGTACATTTTTGGAAAGCAATATTTGCTTTGTCTATTCCATTCTTTGCTACTGCAATTATAGAATCAATAGTAGCTAACCTATATTCTTTTATATTTTTAAAGGATTATTCTTCTGCTATTAATATTCCTATACAAAGGTTGGCTCTGGCTTCAATTGTATATTGTATAATTTTTATAATATATGTGATACTTAAATATTACAAGTTAGCAATTCCTAAACTTGAAATATTTAATAAGAAGAATATAATTTTGCTAACACTAACTATAATATTGGGTATCATTTTAATTGCTACTCAATTATACGTTACTTTTTATTATTCGAGTGTTTTGCCTTTATTTATTGTTATTTTAAGTATTTGTAGTTTATTAGCATATTTTCTAATTAGTATGTATACAATATTCACAGTTTCAAAATTAGAAACTACTTCTACTAGCTTAGAAGAGGCTCAATTATACAATAAAACATTACAAATACTTCATGACAATATCAGAGCATTTAAACATGACTTTTGGAATATTGTTCAAGGAATTGGTGGATATGTTGGTAGAGATGATATGGAAGGCTTAAAAGAATATTATTCAAAACTAGTAGAAGATTGCCAACAAGTAAATAATTTAACAGCTTTAAGCCCAAGTGTTGTAAATAATCCAGCCATTTATAATGTTTTAGCTAATAAATATCACATGGCTGATGAACTTGGCATAAAAATAAGTCTGGAAGTATTCCTAGATTTAAATACTCTTAATATAAATCCTTACGAACTTACTAGAATACTTGGTATACTTATGAATAATGCTATAGAAGCTAGTAAAGAATGTGATGAAAAAATTATAAATGTTTCATTTAGGAAAGATAAAAGAAATCATTTACAATTAATTATTATAGAAAATACATATAAAGATAAATCTATCGATACTGAAAGGATTTATGAAAAAGGTTATTCTACAAAAGAAGGGAACACTGGTATTGGTTTATGGGAAGTAAGACAAATTATGAGAAAGCATAATAATCTTAATTTATTTACTACTAAGTCTAATGATTTGTTTTCTCAACAATTTGAAATATATTATTAGAAAATTTAAAGGGGGATTTCTTACATCCCCTCTTTTTTCTATTCTAAATTTTAAAATTAATCTTTTTTTATTAATTTTGCTGGCATCTTAGGTTGATGCATAATTCCTAATAATACGCAAGATGTATTTGTTGTTTTAGCATATTTTTCTGCTACTTTTGCTAATAATTTTAACATAATAATTTTCCTCCTTAGTTTATATATATCAAAGTATTGCCGGCTAATACTTTAATTTCTTTTTATATATTTTCCTTTACATATGCTTCATAACCATATTCATTTTTTGTTATTTTATAGGCAAGTCTTGTTATTGAAAATGTTTGAACTAAAGTTCCAAATATTAATATATTTGAAATTGTGTTATTTGGTACTACTATTGCTATTGCCATATTAATTATTAGAAATATGTATGATAATATTTTTTTCATTTTTCTTTCTTTTTTTGTAAGTATTGGTAAATTTATAGTGTCTGCTGGAGCATATTTTGTTATCATTATAATTCCTACAATTAGATTTAATACTATTAATCCTATTTTGGCATATATATTTAAATTTACAATTGTGCTTAAATATGCATTTCCACAATATATTAGGTTTGTTCCTATAAAACAACCTATATGTGACTTTAAATGAAAACCTCCTGATGCATATTTATATGGTAATAATATCCAAAATGCAATTAATGTTTGCCACCACAAACCACATATTGCTCCTACTATAAATACTGAAAATACCTTCGGTATTTCTCCTATAATTAATTGTATCCCATACATTATTACTTCTGCTTGTTCATCGTCTATGTCTGGCATTTCTTTTTTTATTTTATCAGTTAAATATTTACAAAATTTATCTATCATTTTTTTCCTCGTTTTTTATTCTGTAATTATTTTATACCTAATTTTTAAAATTTTTTAATTTATTTTGCTAAATTAAAAAATCGTATATGAAAAGCTAATTTTGTATTTTCATATACGATTTTTTTCATTTAATAAAATATACATAATGCGTTTTTATCACAATTTTGTATCTTCCAATATTTTCCATGAGTTTATTACATTTGGTAATACTTTAAATGTCATAATTTCCTTAGTAATTGGGTGTAAAATACTAAGTTCATATGCCCAAAGGCAAATTTGTTTTCCTCTTCCTCTAGTTCCATATTTTTGATCTCCATAAATACTATGTCCACTATTTGAAAGTTGAACTCTTATTTGATGATGTCTCCCTGTGTGTAAATTTATTTTTAATAATGATAAATTTGTTTCTTCATTATATTTTACAACTTCATAGTCTAGTTTTGCAAGTTTTGCATTTTTTGTTCCTTCTTTTACAACTTTACTCATGTTTAATTTTTCATTTTTTAGTAAGTAATCCTCTAAAAATCCCTTCTCAGCTTCCATCTTTCCATCTACTATAACTAAATATTTCTTTTTAAAATCTTTTACCCTTACTTGCTCACTAAGCCTTCCTGCTGCTTTTGAAGTCTTTGCAAATACCATAATTCCACCAACTGGCCTATCTAACCTATGTACTAGCCCTAAATATACATCTCCTGGCTTATTATATTTTTCTTTTATATACTTTTTAATTATTGTTAGCATATCAATATCTCCTGTTTTATCTCCTTGTGAAGGAATATTTACAGGTTTTTCTACTACTATAATGTGGTTATCTTCATAAATTACATTTAACTTTTCCATATTATTTCTCCATAAATTTTATTTTTGGGAACTAAATTCCTTGTATTTTATATTTATAACATATTGGAGCCTTTTTGTAAATTATTATAGATTTGAGTTCCAATATTTTTCCAAAATATATTTATAATAGTTAATTTTCTATTTCAATTGGCAAATTAATCCATTTTTTAGTTAAATGTTATAGTTCTAAAATACTTCTTAATTTAACATTTTACAAAAAATGGAACTTAAATTATAGAAAATGAATTATTCTTATTTATTTGTAAAGACAGTATTATTTTAATTAAATACTGTCTTTTATAATTTTAAATACTATCTATTTTTTTATTACATTTTTATAATCTACAACCTATCATGATTACGCATGTGCTCTAATCATTCACACCTATTTGTCATATCATATTTTGTTTTTTAGTATCAACTCCTCTTATGGAACTAATGTTACACGAAAACTATAGTAAGAACTGGCACTGCCAGCGCTAGCAATATACGCAAACACTCCTGCTCGTGTGCCATAGTCATATCTACCTCCATATGCAAATATTGGAAAAGTCGAATACACAAAGTAAGTTGCATCCGAATTCCATCCTTCTGCTTCTTTTATTATATCCCCTATTTTTGCTCCGCTAACATTTTTACTACTATCATTGGAATTTGTGTATATATCTACGTATGTGTAGTCTCCTGATTTCACTCCAAAATTAAGACTTTCCCTACTTGTTAAGCATCCTGCCGTATATTCCCAACTTCCTCCTGCCATATCATATACTCCATATATTGTTCCTGTTGTACTTCCTTTTGGTCCATTGGCTGTATTATATGGATATACATTTGTTGGAGCTATTGTAGTATTCTCTGCTGTTGATGCATCTGGTTCATTTCCTACATATCCTGTATATATGTTTGCATTTGTGTTGTACCCATTTGGATTGTTCCATATTCTACGTGTTCCTGTTGTTGGATCCTCTATTTTACTTTGTGGATTATATATTCCATATCTACTTTCACTTAATATTGCTACTGCTCCCCATTCTATATTCTTCATTAAATGACTATTTACTGTACTACCTGATAAAACTTGATCTGAGTTTGTCATGTTTCTACATACTTCAAATATGTTTCTTACTCTTATGTTTCTCCAGCTTTGCACTAATGGTTTTACTTGTACTTTTAATTCTTTTTCAGTTGTTCCCTCTCCTCCTCCATAATTACTATCTGGATCAGCTACATTACTACTTGCTTCATACTTTGCTACCCATATTCCTGGTAGTTCATATGTTTCATATGTTCCATTTTCTTGCATTTCATTCCATGTAAACGCTGGATGTATTGTGTACCCATCGTTTGATGTTGTTACTTTTGAATCATTTATTATTGTCGTATTATACCCTGTTGAACCTTCTTTTTTATCTGTTCCTATAAATCTTACATCTATTTTCCCATATGTTGTTATATTATTATTAGAACTTACAGTTGTTTTATTAGCGTCATCATAATATGTTATTTTATATTCATATCTTGGTATCCATACCCAATACGCTTCTAATGTTTCTTTCGTTCCATCTTCATTAGTATTTACTTTCGTTGTTTTTATATTTGCCCATTTTCCGTTTTCATAATCATACCAATTATCAGGCTGAGTTGGTGATAAAATTTCATCATATTCATTTGTTGTAGTATTCCATTCCCATGTTACATATTCTTTATTTGCTATTTGTCCACTTGGTTCATTTGCTCCGCTTACATCTGATATTACTGGTGGTTTTTCTGCTTCTGTAACTTTATTATTCCCCATTATATCTTCTATTGATATTTCTGTTTTTCCCTCTGGTTTTATTCCTGTTATATTACCTTCTTCATCCTTTTTTACTTCTCCATATTTTTTTAGTATATCTTCTAATGTTTTTTTATCTATTTCGTTTTCCTCATTTTGCAATTGTTTATCTATTATTTCTGTTTGAATTTGTTCTATTAAACTTGCCTTTTCTGTTTCATTTCTTGCTTGCTTTGCTTTCATAAATAAGCCATTATTTTTTAAACTGATATTTATTATTATTCCTGCTAGTATAATTAGCAATATTATTGTTATAACTAATGAAATTAAAGTTATAGCTTTGCTTCCACCCAAACCATATTTTTTACTATTCACATTTATTTTCTCATTCTTTTTATGCTCTTCATTTCTCATTCTTAATTCTCCATTCTTCATTTGTTATATTTAATTATTATTTACTCATTACATATGATTTCTTACTTATTCTTTCAATTTCATCCTTCTTATTCTTTTCAATATTTTTACATCAAATAATGCTTATTTTCTTTATATTAATCTTACTTTTTATTCTAGTTTTTCAAACTATATTTTACTTTTACAACTCATCTAAATTAAAAAGTAGTACTAATTTTATAATTCTATCATTATATTATTTTAATATATCTCTAAACAGCATTCAGTACTACATTATATAAAGCACCTCTCTAAAGCCAACATCGTAGTATGTGTTAGTAGTTGAAGCGTGTCCGTAGCGAAAGCATGCTGGGAAATCAGTAGAAACATCATGGAAGCAACCTCCTCGCATAATGCGATTAGTTTGTAATGTTCCTATCGAATTAAAGTATGCTGCGCTTTCCTCTGTCCATTCCCATAAGTTACCCGCTACATCATATAAATTATAAGCTTTATTGTGCTCACTTCCTCCTGTTGTTAATAACCTGTAAGTTTTATTTTCTTTTACCTCATTTTGTTTTATACTTTCATAACCATATAATTTAGTATCACTTGTTTTATATTCTGCTACTCTTCCGTTGTAAGTAAATGCCTCACCAGTGTAATAGTTTCCCCATGTTTTTGAGTCTGTTAAACTTTTGCTTGAATCTGCACTTGCTATTTTGTTTATCATTACATCCCACTGGGTTCCTGTTATTAAGCCACTTTTTACACTATTAGTATTATACATTTTCTTTGCACTTGCCCATGAATTGTTATAGTCTACAAAGTTCCATGGTTCCCTTCCTGCTTTTGATATTGGTGTTTTGGCGCTGTTGTATTGTGATGAAGTGCTTGATAATGAATTAGATGGTGTTAATAATGCTGATGTAAAAGCTTCATCTCCTGAAAATCCATCTTGTGAAGTTGGTAAACCTGCTTCATACCTTGCTACATAGAACCCTCCATATCTCTCTACTTGTGCCAATTCTGCAGTACTTACTTCTGTTCCCCAATAGCAGTTACTTGCTCCTGCTATATTTCCTTGGCTTCCTGATTTTTTGTATTCATTTTCTTTACATGGTATAAATACAAATTGATTGCCTTTTAATATATCTACAAATTTCCCTTCTTTTACTTCTATACCATTTGGTACTTCTGTTTCATCTTTATATTTATTTTGATCTAGTTTATTATCTGATATTACTACTCCACTATCTAGGTTTCCACCTACATAGTAAAATCCATAAGGTATTGGTACTTCTTTTCCTTCTCCTACTGCTACTGCATATACACTTGCTACTTTTTTACTTTTTACTACTTCTTCTTTGCTTTCATTTGATATATATGCTGGTGTATATTTATTCCATTTATCTGGTATTTCTACTAATGTTCCTGGCTTTGTGTCTGGAGTATTTTTAGGTAAATCTCCTAAAATTCCTAGCTCTTCATATAATTCATTTAATTGTTGTTCTTCTGAACTTTGTGCATTTAAATACTTTTCTTTAGCATATTTTGTTTTACTAAACAAACCATTCTCTCCCATGCTTAAACTTATAGCTAATCCTGCTAATATTATTAATAATACTATTGTTATAACTAATGAAATTAAAGTTATAGCTCTACTTTCACTAAAAATATAATTTTGCCTTTTTGCTTTTATTTCTTTACTATTTTTATACTTTTCATTTCTCATTATTAATTCTCCATTCTTCATTTGTTATATTTAAGCCTTTTAAATACTATAATACTTATTACTTATTTTTTCCATTTCTATTTTTCCTATTCTTTTTAGTATTTTTATTTTTGCAGTTAAATTCTAACGTATTATGCGTTAAAAGTCAATAACTCGAAATGCGTTATTTTATACTTATATGCAAAGGAGATGAGCTTATGTATAATAGAATTCGTGAGTTACGTGAAGATCATGACCTCACTCAAACTCAAATTGCTAAAATTCTAAATATGTCACAAACTGGTTATTCTCAGTATGAAATTGGAAAAAACGATATTCCTACTAAAATTCTTATTGCTCTTTCTAAGTATTACAACACTTCTGTTGATTATTTGTTAGGAGTTACTGATGAAGTTAAACCATATTCTAAAAAAGTAAGTTAATATAAATTAACTTGAAAAAAGGCTGTAAAAAAGCAAAATTTTGGACGCGTCTAAAACTTTCATTTTTTATTTAAAGTTAAAAAAATAAAAGGAAAGTTTTGGACGCGTCCCAAATCTTGCCTTTTTTACAGTCTCTTTTTCTTTTTGAAATTTTTTATACAATTTTCCCTTTAATTTGCTTCCCATCTACCAAATATTCCACATGGAAGTATTAATTTTGAGTTTGTCATAGGAAGTCCTATTTCTCCATTTTCTACTTTTCCGCCATATTTCTTTGTTATATTTAAGTTAAGTATGTTTTCCAATACTGTACTTGATATCCCTGTTGTGTAAGAATTTATTAAAAAGAATAATGGCTTTTCTGATAACACATTAGAACATAATTCTACTAAGTCACATATATTTTCTTCAAATTTCCATACTTCCCCATTTGCACCTCTCCCATATGATGGTGGATCCATTATTATAGCATCATATTTTTTTCCTCTTCTTATTTCTCTATTTACAAATTTTACTACATCATCTACTATATATCTTACTGGTCTATTTTGTAAATTTGATGATGCAATATTTTCTTTTGCCCATGCTACCATTCCTTTTGAACTGTCTACATGACATACTTCTGCCCCTGCATAACTACATGCTACTGTTGCTCCTCCTGTATATGCAAATAAATTTAATACCTTTATTGGTCTTTTAGCATTTTTTATTTTTTCTATCATCCAGTCCCAATTTGCTGCTTGTTCTGGAAATAAACCTGTATGCTTAAATCCCATTGGTTTTATATTAAAGGTTAAATTTTTATAATTTACTTGCCATGAAGCTGGTACTTTCTTTTTATATTGCCAATTTCCTCCCCCTGTATTACTTCTGTTATATCTAGCCATTGCTTCATTCCACTTTTTAGGAAAGCTTTTTTCCTTCCATATTATTTGTGGGTCTGGCCTTACTAATATAATATCTTTCCACTTTTCTAATTTTTCTCCATCTGCCATATCTATAATTTCGTAATCTTTCCAATTATTTGCTATTATCATTTTCTCTCCTACCTTTATTTATTCTTGCAAGTAAAATTATAGCAGATTTTATACAATATTTCAACGCTTGTTATAAAGTAACTAATAAATTAATAAAACTAGATACCATACATATATCTATTGCTATTAATATTGTAGTTATACTTAGAGTATTAATAATAAATTTATTACTATTATATATTTTAATTAACCTTTTTATATGTTTCCTTTCTCTTAGTTTAATAGCTTGTCCATATTGAACATTAAAAACTACATCTTTTGTGTATTCCATAAAAAAATCCCCCTAAAATTTATTCTTATTAAATATATATTCAATATATTCATTTTTATGAAATAAATCGTATACAAAATTGTTTTATAATTTTACATTATTTGTAAGTTAAAGTTTTTTTATTTAAAATTAATTAGATATTGTGTAGAATTTTATCGAAAAAATCTTAATAAGTTTTTTAAATTATGTTTACGATAAAACTATAATATGATATAATCAAACTATTCTATTTAGCACAATTTGTGCTTTTATAATTTAAATCAAAAAAATTAAAATCAAATTATAATTTTAAATTAATTGAATTTACATTCAAAGTTAAACCCAAAATTGAAATTTTAAAACAAATAATGAACAAAAAAAGGATGATAGTCTATTTATAAAACAAAGCACTAATTAAACTATATAAAAAATATTTACAAGAAAGGTATAGGAAAATATAGAATAAAAAATGGATTAACGCAAGAGCAATTGGCAAACAAGGTTGGAATAAGCTATAGTTATTTAACTCAAATTGAAGCGCCTAATGTTGTAAAAAAAATGTCTTTAGAAGTTTTATTTGATATTGCTAAAAGTTTAAATGTGGATGTAAAAGATTTATTATAATTTTTTTATACAAAAAAATTTTTGACTTGGTAAATGTTCTTATGTATTTTTTAACCATTAATATACTTAAAATTTGTAATACAGTACATTCCTATTACAAAGTAAAGAGACATTGTTTCTTAGTTTAGAAATGCTTGTCCATACAATTTCAACTTAAAACAGAGTACTTCTATAGTATACAACATAAGAAAATTATTCTAAAATAGGAAGTTAAAAAATATAAAATCCAGCTCATACATGAGTTGGATTTTATATTTTTTAGTTTCCTATTTTTTTAGAACAACTTCGTTTACTCCTCTTCTAACACTTTGTATGCTTCTACAACTACTTGTGGTCCATCTGTATATGCAAAAAATGTTATTGCATAGTCTTTTGTATTTGTAAATACAAAGTTTTTTCCTGGGAAGCTTACTGTTGCATCCATTCCTTTTTCTACATACGATGACTTTATTGTATGATGATGATGCTCTGTTGGTTGTATACCTATTTTATATATGCAATTATATATGGCGGTACTTACTTGACAAACACCTCCGCCATATCCCATTACAGGTTCTCCATTTAATATTATGGGTGCTTTTTTATAGCCATTTTCCTTATTCGCTGGTCCTACTATTCCTTCTGTTTTATTTGTAGAATACCATGCAAATTCTTCTCCTGGTTCTAATACTATACCATTAATAAAGCTTGTTGCTCTCGCCATATTAAAGTTTCTGTTTTCTGAACTTCCATCTGTTTTTGTTATTACAGCTACAGATATAAGCTCATATTTATCTTGTTTGGAATAACCTATTTCCAAATATTCGCTTTTTACAAAGCCTATTACACCATTTTCGGTTTGAATTTGTAGCCAGTCTTTTTCATTTGTTACAAACACTGTTACAATTTCTCCTGGTTCTAACTTTGCAAGTATTTTACTATTTGTATTTGGCTCCTCCCGCACATTAAGTGCACCTGCAACTTTTGCATAGCCTTTTGCTGATATTTCATTTGATGCAAAAACTTTTACTGGTGGCTTACAAACATACATAAGTGCTGTGCATACCACAAGTAACATGCAAAAGAACTTTGTTAATTTGTTACACTTTTTCCGAGTATTCATTTGAATTTCCTCCTTTAAATTATAACTCATTTTTGATACTTCTCTATTATATCATTTTGTTTATGTAAAATCAATATATTTTAACTATTATGTTGACTTTTTATTTTTTCTATATTATAATTATATCTGTTCATAGTTACTTAATAACCCTTATTTATTAAATAGGAGGTAGTATATGTTAAAAGATCTTGATATTGAAACTAGAGTTTTATTGGAAGCACAGTACATAATTGATACCAATGCTACAATTAGAGAAACTGCCAAAAAGTTTGGAGTCTCAAAAAGTACTGTACACAAAGATGTATCAATGCGGATATACTATTATTCGTATTCGTTAGGAGTACAGGTACATCGAATACTTAACCTTCACTCTTTAGAAGCTCCACATAAAGGTGGTCTTGCTAATAAGAAAAGATATCTTGATAAAAAGGCATAAATTTTTGCAATTAATAATTGCCACTATATTTAAAAATAGATTTTATATATACTAACAAATAGGAACTGTACATAAGAGGCTCCACCTCATTCGAACCAACATAGTATAAAAAAAATCTGTCAAAAGTGACAAAGAAAAATGACACATCTTTAAAAGATAAAGCGTGTCATTTTTCTTTGTCCTCTTTTATAGACTTTTTTTAGCCAATATCTTACATTCAAACTACTATATAATTTTTTACATATTTCCATAGTAACTATCAATTAAAATTTGTTTTATTTCTTCAACTAATGGAAGACGTGGGTTAGCATTAGTGCATTGGTCTTCAAAGGCTCTGTCTGCTAGCATATCTACTTTTTCTAACCATTCTTGTTCGTCTACTCCTTGCTCTTTAAATGATGCTGGTATTCCTAAGTCCTTATTTAACTTTTTAATTTCTTCTATTAGTGAGTTTACTCCTTCTTCATTTGTATATGCTGGGAAGCCCATTCTTCTTGATAGGTCTGCATATTTTTGGTCTGCTATAAAGTATTCGTATTTAGGGAATGATACAAATTTTGTTGGCCTAGTAGCATTATATTTTATTACATATGGAAGAAGTATTGCATTTATTCTTCCATGTGGTAAGTGGAATTCCCCTCCTATTTTGTGTGCTATTGAGTGGTTTACTCCTAAAAATGCATTTGTAAATGCCATTCCTGCTATTGTACTTGCATTATGCATTTTTTCACGTGCGTGTTTATCACTTCCATTGTTATATGCTGTTCTTAGGTTTTTAAATACTAATTCTACTGCTTTTTCTGCTAAACCATCTGTGTAGTCTGATGCCATATTTGAAACATATGCTTCTATTGCATGTGTTAATACATCCATACCCGTATCTGCTGTTATTCTTTGTGGAAGACTCATTACTAAGTCTGGGTCTACTATTGCTACATCTGGTGTTAGCTCGTAGTCTGCTAGTGGATATTTTTTATTTATTGTTTTATCTGTAATTACTGCAAATGATGTAACTTCTGAACCTGTTCCTGATGTTGTTGGTATTGCTACCATTTTTGCTTTTTCTCCTAATCTTGGGAATTTATAAGTACGTTTTCTAATGTCCATGAATTTTAGTTTTAAGCCTTCTACATCTGCATCTGGGTGTTCATAAAATAGCCACATTCCTTTTGCAGCATCTATCGGGCTACCTCCACCTAATGCTATTATAACATCAGGCTTAAATTCATTCATCATTGTGACTCCCTTTTTAATTGTGTCAAAAGAAGGGTCTGGTTCTACGTCTGAGAATATTTCTGAATGAACATATTCATTTCTTTTTCTTAAGTGGTATAATATTTTATCTACATAACCAAATTGTACCATAGATTTATCTGTTACTATAAATGCCCTTGTTATATCTGGCATTTTTTCTAAGTATGATATTGCACCTGCTTCAAAATATATTTTATCTGGAACTTTAAACCATTGCATATTAACTCTCCTTTTCGCAACTTTTTTAATATTAATTAAGTTTACACTTGATACATTTGATGTTGTTGAATTTCCTCCAAATGAACCACATCCTAATGTTAATGATGGCATATTTGTGTTATATATATCACCAATTGCACCATGTGTTGATGGAGAATTTACAATAATTCTTCCTACTTTTACTCTTTCAGAAAATCTTCTTATTGTTTCTTCATTTTCTGAATGTATAACTGCGCTATGGCCTAAGCCTCCAAATTCAATCAGTTTTTCTGCTAAATCAATTCCTTCATCTTCATTTTCAACAATATAATATGCAAGAACTGGACTTAATTTTTCTTTTGAGAATGGGAATTCTATTCCTACTCCATTTTCGTGTAATACTAATACTTTTGTATCTTTTGGTACTTCTATGCCTGCCCTTCCTGCTATATCATATGGACTTTTTCCTACTATATCAGCATTTAAAGCGCATCCTTTTTCTTCTATAAACATACTATTTCTTAATTTGCTAGTTTGTTCATCACTTAAGAAATAACATCCTGCTTCTTTCATTAGTTTTTCAAATTCTTCATGAATATCATTATCAACAATTACAGATTGCTCTGAAGCACAAATCATACCATTGTCAAAAGATTTTGATAAAACTAAATCATTAACAGAAGTTTTAAGTTTAGCTGTTTTATCTATATAACAAGGTACATTACCAGGCCCAACACCTAAAGCTGGCTTACCTGATGAGTATGCAGCTTTTACCATACTAGTACCACCTGTTGCTAATATTAAATCAACTCCTGGGTGATGCATAAGTGCTGAAGTAGCTAAAATTGAAGGTTCTTCAATCCATAAAATACAATTTTCTGGTGCACCTGCTTTTATTGCTGCATCTCTAACTATTTTTGCCGCTTCTACGCTACATTTTTGAGCAGATGGGTGGAAACCAAAAATAATAACATTTCTAGTTTTTGCTGAAATTATAGATTTGAACATTGTTGTAGAAGTTGGATTTGTAACAGGTGTTACACCTGCAATAATACCAATTGGCTCTGCAATTTCTTCATAGCCCTCTTCTTCATTTTCATTAACTACTCCTACTGTTTTAGCATATTTAATGCTGTGGTAAATGTATTCTGTTGCAAACATATTTTTTGTTATTTTGTCTTCATAAATACCACGACCTGTTTCTTCTACTGCCATTTTAGCAAGTTCCATGTGATGTTCTAATCCTGCCATAGACATTGCTTTTACTATGTTATTTACTTGTTCTTGATTTAGTTTCATGTATTCTTGTGATGCTTTTTTTGCTTTTTTTACTAAGTCGTCAATCATTGCGTTTACTTTGTTTTGTTCTTCTTGTGTGTATTCTGCCATATTTTTATCTCTCCTTTTTTTCCCATTGGGGACGTTTCCTTCTGGGGTATCTGTCACTTTTGGGATTTTTTTATACTAATATTATATATTAACATTAAAAAAAGTCAACAATTTTTCGTTGACCTTTTTCTGCAAAATTTTCATTTTACTTTTCCATTTTTTTACTTACCTGCTAGTATTACATTTTTGTGAATTTTTATAATTTTACCTTTAATATAATCTCTTATTACTGTATATCTTATTTCTGTTGCATAATATGTACCAATTTGATCACCTGGCCAATCTTCATATAATATAAGACTATCATTATTTATCTTATATGTTAATTTTTCATTTGTTTCTGTATCAGTTATCTGAGTAGCGTCATTCCATTCGAAAGTTTCAATATGCTCCCCATTTGTATTTACTATACAAAAAGTTTCTGCATTGGTTGGTTCATACTCTCCGTCATTTATTCTTTGCTTTACCTCAATTAAAATATATTCTTCACAGAAATGATGTAATTCAACTTCATATCCTTTATTTCCATATGTATGCTCTACATCTATAATATAACCTAAATTTAATGTCTTAATTTTTTTATCATTTAAATACAACTTTACTTCTGTCTGCTTTAGTTCATTGTTATCGATATGTTCAAATTTTTCACTTAAGTAAGAAACTGTATATGTTTTTCCTTGTATTATAATTTCTTTACTTCCATCATATTTAACTTCTTCATTTAATATTATGTTTTCACTTTCTTGTTGCTCATTGTTTTTCTCTATTTCTTCTAGTTTCTTATTTTCAGGTTTATTAATTGATTGTTCTTCTAATTGTTTTTTATCATTTTCTTGTGATACTTTTAACTTGTTATTTAAGTTCATTCCTACATATGTTCCTACTCCAACACCTAAAGCTAGTACTAATAGTATTAATAATATTAAAATAATCATGTTTACTTTTCCCTTTTTCATTTCTATTTCTATTTTCTCCTTTTCTTTATATTTCTATAATTATTATAAACTAGTAATAATTTTTTGTCTATTTTTTTCTTTTAATTTTCTATTTTTTATATTAAATGTACCGCATATAGTGGTATACTTTTTATATTATTGCTTATTCCAAAATTTTTACTAGATATTCTTATAGCATATTTAGGTTTATATTTGTTTACATATGCAGATAAACTTTTTGAAAATGTATTATCAGAAGCTTTTACTTCTACTGGTATTATTTCATCATCTATATTTAGCAAAAAATCTATTTCTGCTTTTGAATTATTTTCATAATAGTATAATGGTTTTCCTTTTGATTTTAATGTTTGTGCTACATAGTTTTCAGCTATAATACCTTTATATAACATATTTACATCATTTAACATGCTTGTAATACTTATTTTAGCTAGGTTCATTAAAAGTCCACAATCACTTAGGTATAATTTGAATATTTTTGATTCTTTATATATTTCTAATGGCATTTTAGGTGTTTTTACTAAATTACATTCTAATATAATTCCACTTTGTATTAACCATTCTATTGAAGATTCATAATCTCTACTTCTTGCATTTGAACTTATTACTTTGTACTGAAATTTTTGATTTTCTTTTCCTAATTGTATTGGTATGCTTTTATAAATTTCTCGTACTTTTATTGCTTCACTACTCGTCGTATATTTTGACATGTCGGCAATATATGCTGTTAAAATATTTTCTTTTATATCATTACTATAAAGTATAATATCTTTATTTTTTGAAATAAGTTCATTAATAGAAGCCGGCATTCCTCCTGTGCATAGATATGTTTTGTACAAGTTTAATGCCTTTTCATGTAATGCTTTATTCATGGGCTCCATTTTTTCATAACACCTATGAATTTCATCTGAAAGTAAGTCTTCTTTCATTGCCCATAAAAATTCTTCAAAGTCTAGTGGATATAAATATTCAATTCTTACTTTGCCTACTGGGAAAGATGAAGTATACCTGTTTATTTTTACTCCTAATAATGAACCTGCACATATTATTTTGTATGGCTTTTCTGATTCACAAAAGTATTTTAAAGAATTAATTGCTCTTTCGCTTTTTTGTATTTCGTCAAAAAATAAAATTGTATTTTCTATATCTATTTTATATCCTAAAAAAGTACTAATTTTATTTATAATGTCTTCTGGGTTTAAACTTCCTTCAAAAAAAGATTCATAAACATCATTTTCATCAAAATTTATATATATTTGATTTTCAAAATTTTCTCTGCAGAATTTTTTTATAATATATGTTTTTCCAGTTTGCCTTGCACCTATTAACATGAATGGAATGTTTATATATTCATTTTTCCAAATATTTAATTTTTCAGTAAATTTTCTCTCCATTTTCTCACCTTCTTTATATATATTATATCTATTTTTTGCTATTCAGTCAATAAAAAGTGAATTTTTTCACATTTTTGGCTTCAAAAATGTGAAAAATTTCACTTTTTTAACTATTGTTATATTTTTTTGTAATAATCATTTTTATTTCCTACCTAGCTTTTTCCATATATTCTAACTTTTCTTTTATAAATTGCTCGCTTTTTACTATCTTTATCTCATCTTCTGTAAGTTTTTCTATACGATGTTTCTGATCCCATTGTTTTTGTTTTTCTTCTGATAATTCTCCAATTAAATCATCATATTCTCTTGTAAATATTTTGCCTTCTTGAAATAAATTTTTATATACTACTAAATTATCTAGTAGCTTGTTTGCTCCTTCTCCTGTATAAATAACATCTACTGCAATAATTTCATATATATTCTTTTCAATTAGACTATTTCCCTTAAAATGCTTGCATAAATCTCCCGCTTTTATATTCATTTAATTTTCCTCCTAATTATATTTATAAATATTTTATCATACATAATTAAATTTTGCATTACATTTTTATTTTTTCCCTTCCATTTGTATAAATAATATAGTATAATATTAACATTAGAGGGATTAAAAATTGCTCTAATTGTGAAGAGTTTATAGGAGTAAATAATATGATTGATTTTACAAATGCAATAGAAGAATTCAATAATTATAAAGGTTCCGAAAAAAAGAAAACTTTAATATATGATAATAAAAAATATTTAGTAAAATTTCCAGACCCAGTACGAGAAAAAAACAAGAATATATCATATATCAATAATGCATTTTCTGAATATATTGGAAGTAATATATTTAAAATATTAGGCTTTAAAGTACAAAATACAATACTAGGGAAATACGAATATAATGGTAAAGAAAAGATAGTTTGCGCTTGTGAAGATTTTACAGATAATGAAAATGTATTATATGAATTTGAAAATTTAGCTTTGAGCACAAATCCGGATAAAAAAATTGAAACAGAGTTAAGTGATATAATAGAAGTAATTAAAGAAAGTAACATGATTGATACAAAATCAACAACACAAAAATTTTGGGATATGTTTATTGTTGATAGCTTAATTGGAAATACTGATAGGCATAATGGTAATTGGGGATTTTTATTAAATAAAAATACTGGAAAAGTAGAATTTTCTCCAATTTATGATTGTGGTTCATCTTTAAACCCAATGCTTGAAGATGAAGAAATTGAAAAAATGACTGAAACAGAATTAAAAAATTTAGCAATAAATTGTTATTCTTGTTTAAAAGAAAATGGTAAAAAAATTAATTATATGACTTACGTTAAAGAAGCTAAAAATGAAGAATGCAATAATGCCATTAAAAGGTTATTTTTGAGTATAGATATAGATAAAATAAATAAATTTATTGATGATGCTGAAGGTATATCTAAAACAAGAAAAGAATTTTACAAAAAAATAATAGATAAGAAATATGAAATATTAAAAGGAGTATATGAAAATATAAATAGATGACACATTTGGAAACATCTCTAATATTTTAGGAAAAGTATATTTATAAAAATAGGGCAGAATTATTAATTCCGCCCTATTTTTTATTATAACTCTTTTTCTCTGATCAACTTATTTTTAAACTTCTTTGATATCTTTGATGGGGCTACTAGCCACAATATAATAACTATTAAAGATAATAAGATGTTCCAGTTAAAAATTAAAGATGTAAAAGTACAAGCACAAAAGAAAGTATTTAATGTATTACAATCACTTAATATTACATTCAATAAGTTGTTTTTATAGATATCTAACTGCTCATCTTCTATTGCATGTCTTATTGCCTTTAAGCTGTCCATGCATGTCAAAATACACCACACTATAACTAAGCCTACTTCAAAAAGTATATCAACCACTTTGTATGATATTTGATACAAGAATATTTCAGGCATTATTTTGGCTAATCCTAATGTAACTAGATCCACACCTAACAATATATTAATAATCCATGCAATTGTACCAAATACTCTAATTATCCGTTCTGAGTTGTTAATAAGTTTCTCTTTGATTTCTACTTTCACATTTTTCATAGTCAATTCTCCTTTTAAAAAATTATTTTTTAAAGTTACTAAAAGCTTACATTTATATTTTAATATAGTTTACCATAATTTGCAACTAATTTTTAATTTTTCCCTTCCATTTAATAAAATAATGTAGTATAATAGCAATATTATTATAGATTTCCAAAAGGGACAGATACCCCAAAAGGATTTTCCAGTCGTTGGAAACGAAGCTAAGTTAGCCGTTAGGAATGAAATGACTTTACGGATAACTTATGCGTAGTAAAACGAAGAAGTGTTACGAATGGAATATGCATAGTAACGTCCCCAATTGGAACAAAAAGAGAGGATGATTATAATTGACTTATAACTTTAACGAAATCGAAAAAAAGTGGCAAAATTATTGGGATAAAAATGAGTCTTTTAAGGCTGTTACTGGCAATACTAAAAAAGACCCTTATTATATTTTAGTTGAATTTCCATATCCTTCTGGAGCAGGCTTACATGTTGGGCATGTTAGAAGTTATACTGCACAAGATGCTATTGCTAGAATGAAGAGAATGCAAGGCTACAATGTTTTATACCCTATGGGTTGGGATGCTTTTGGCGCTCCTGCTGAGCAATATGCTATTAAAAACCATATTCACCCAAAGGATGCTGTTAAGGAAAATATTGCAACTTTTAAAGGTCAAATGAAAAATTTAGGTTTTTCTTTTGATTGGTCTAGAGAATTTTCTACTACTGACCCTGAATATTATAAATGGACTCAATGGCAATTTTTACAATTTTATAAACACGGTATGGCTTATAAAGATACAATCGGCGTTAACTGGTGCCCTACTTGCAAAAGCGTTTTATCTAATGAAGATGCTGCTGGCGGTGTTTGTGAAAGATGTGGAAGCCAAGTTGAACAAAAAGAAAAAGCTCAATGGATGCTTAGAATGAGTGATTATTCTGAGGACCTACTTAAAGGTTTAGATGATACTAATTTTGCGCCTAGAGTTAAACTTGGTCAAATTAACTGGATTGGTAAGTCTACTGGTGTTGAACTTGATGTTAAAATTAAGCAAGGTGGAAGTTTTTCAATTTTTACTACTTGTATTGAAACAGTTTATGGAATTACTTTCTTTGTTATTGCACCAGATGGTAAGCTTATTAAAGAATTAATGCCAATGGTTACTAACAAAGAAGAGGTTAATGAATATATTAAAGAAACTGCTAAAAAGAGTAGCATGGAAAGAACAGAGCTTAATAAAGGTAAAACTGGTTGTAAATTAGAAGGTGTTAGTGCTATTAACCCTATTAATGGAAAAGAAGTTCCTATTTTTCTAGGTGACTTTGTTTTAGGTGATTATGGTACAGGCGCAGTTATGGCTGTTCCTTCTCATGATCAAAGAGATTTTGAATATGCTGTAGAACATAATTTGGATAGATTGCAAGTAATTGATGGAAAAGATACATCAAGTGAAGCTTTTGAAAAACAAGATTATTTAGGTAAAGGTTGCAAACTAATTAACTCTGAAGAATTTACTGGTTTAACTGTTGAGGAAGCTAAAGATGCCATTACTGAAAAACTAGTAAATATGGGTATTGCAAGAAAAGTTAATAATTACAAAATGAGAGACTGGGTTTTCTCTCGTCAACGTTTCTGGGGAGAGCCTATTCCTATGATTTATTGTGAAAAATGTGGATGGCAACCTATGAAAGAAGGAGACCTACCTTTATTATTACCAGATGTTGCAGAATATGAACCTACTGAAAATGGCGAAAGTCCACTTGCAAATATTACAGACTGGGTTAATACAACTTGTCCATGCTGTGGTGCTCCTGCTAAGAGGGAAACTGATACAATGCCTAACTGGGCAGGTTCTAGCTGGTATTTCTTAAGATTTATGGATGCTCATAATGATAAAGAATTTGCTTCTATTGATGCTATGAAATATTGGAACAGAGTTGACTGGTATAATGGTGGCATGGAACATACTGCAAGACACTTACTTTATGCGAGGTTCTGGGTACAATTCTTATATAATATTGGCTTAGTACCTAATAAAGAAATGATTTGGACTCGTGTAAGCCATGGTATGGTACTTGGCTCAAATAATGAAAAAATGAGTAAGTCAAAGGGAAATGTTATTAACCCTGATGATATTGTAAAAGAATATGGTGCAGATACTTTAAGAGTTTATGAAATGTTTATGGGTGATTATACTCAGGACGCTCCTTGGAGTACAGATTCTTTAAAAGGATGTAAACGTTTTATTGATAAAGTTATTCGTTTGAAAGAAAAAGTAGTTGATAGCGAAGAATATTCTGCAAAATTAGAAAGTATAATTCATAAAACTATTAAGAAAGTACAAACCGATTTAACTACTATGTCTTATAATACTGCAGTATCAGCCTTAATGATTTTAGCAAATAGTTACGAGACGCAAAAAAATATAACTAAAGCAGATTATAAACTTCTTTTAACATTATTAAACCCAATTGCTCCACATATTACAGAAGAACTTAATGAAGAATTAGGATTTAAGCCACTATGCGAATCTACTTGGCCTATATATGATGAAGCTAAAACAATTGATAGTGAAATAGAAATTCCTGTTCAATTTAATGGAAAGCTTAAAGCTACAGTTACAGTTCCTTTAAACTCAGATGAAGAACTTGTAAAGGAAATTGTCCACAAAAATGAAACAGTTTGTGGATTGTTAGAAGGTAAAACTATTATTAAAGAAATTTATGTTAAAAATAAGATCTATAATATAGTTGTAAAATAAACGTATATAGGAACCCCAATTAGGGGTTCCTATATACGTTACTTACTACTTAAGCAATTATCCAGTCTTCGAATTTTGTAAAGCTTCTGTCTAAAATTGATTCACTTCCATCCTCATACTTAACTACCATATGGCTTTTTGATGCAGATAATAAGGTAACTGGCTCTTTAATAAAGGATATTTCATAATATATCAGCTATTCCTCTTCTCTCCCATAGAATTCATTTATGGCATCATTTAGTCGCTTATTTTTTTTAATAACCTCCTTTGCTAATGCCTCTTCCCAGTCTTCTTGTGTTTTGTTAGCAAAATTTATTACTGCTAATGCTCCTTGCCCTTCACCGTCAAAAAGATTTACAACTTCACCCAGCTTCTCTTCTTCATAATTGCAAATTAATGAAAAAGTGTATGTACTTATGAATTCATAGTCTTGTTGTTTTTCTATAGCTACACCAACCATTGAATATGTTAGCTTTCCCATTTCATCATAACACATTTTTTCAATTTGTAAATGTGAAAAATATTGTCTTAATGTTTCTTCCTTTTTCTTTTGAAACACTTTCCACCATATCTTTTTTGTTTTCTTTTTGACTTCCTTAACTTTTATAAAGGCTGCCTTTTCTGTTTCTTTTAATAATTTCAAGAAGTGAAGTATTTGCGAATTATCACTATCATCTAGATTTATATTGATAATTACTGCATCTATCGTCTTATTTTCGGCTATAACTTTGGTTTTACTTTCCATTATATAGCCTACTTCTTCTTGTTCTATTTCACATATAACAAAAAAGCCTAATTGCTTTGCTAATTCTGCTATATGCCAGTATAAGCGCCCTCTTTCCTTCGCCACAATTTTTACTGCGGGAATAGTATTTGCAATTATTTGAAAATACGAAACAGCATACTCATATACTATTTCATCACATAAGTCAGTATTAAATTTTTCTCGAAAGGATTTTGGTACAGCGTCCATATCAAATTCTGCACATATACGACTATTTTTATTTGTCATTATATGTCCTAGCCGCTCCATTGCATTTAACCCCTCTATCATCTTTTTTACCTCCTATAGTTAAATTAAACTATCGAGACTAAACATAAGCATCTAATTGTATTTTACCACATATTTCTACATTTTTCAAACATTTTTGCTATTTTTCTTGCTTAATTGGTTTACATATAGTATAATTTCATATATAAACTATTATTTTTGTTCATTCTTTGTAAAGGAGGATTTTATATGTGGCGGGCTCATAATTTAGATTATTTATTGTTTAAGTACTACCATAATTTTGTTATTTGCTTAACTACTATTATAAGTAAATACTTATTTCCAAACATTTTCGCTATGTTTATGACCTTAGTAATTCTTTTTGCTATTGCTTTTATTAAGAATAATATTAAAAGTAAATTATTTTCTTCTTTGTTTGTTATTATTCTTATCTTTTTGGAAATTTTTCTATTAGTTTTGTTTGCAGTGCTATTTGGCGTCTATTCTTTAGCTTTTAGTTTTATTACTATTGTTGTAGTAGTTATAGAAATTTTTAAAGAACTTTAATCTTATGCCTCGAGTCTGAACATTATTTGCTCTTTTTAGGTACTATTGTATTAGCATCCGCAAATAACACGGGCGATGCCATCATCGCCCATACATTTTTAAATTGATTTTTACTATGTAACAAGAGCGCTGTTTTACAACACGGGTCGCTTGATAACGTGGCGACCCGTAAAAAAGTTACATTTTATAGTACCTTATTGTGTTTATATTATTCTGATATTATATTTTCTAGTCCATCTTCTCTCATTTGTTTTATTAATTTACAACTTTTATTTAATTGCTCTTGTTCATTTTCATTTAAGTCTAATTTTAATAGCTCTCGTATTCCATTTTTATTAACTATTGCTGGTACCCCAATATATACATCATTTTGCCCATATTCTCCGTTTTCTAGGTATGTTGATACTGTTATTATTGCATTTTCGTCATCTAATATTGCCCTTACTAAGCGGTTTAAGCTCATTCCTATTCCATAATAAGTAGCTTTTTTTCTATCTATTATTTCATATGCTGCATTTATAACATTTTGGTGTAATTTTTCTAATTCCTCTATTGGTGTATTATTATCTTTTAATATATCTATTAACTTCTTACAACCAACATAGCAATGTGACCATGGTACAAATGATGAATCTCCATGTTCTCCCATTATATATGCATGAACATTTTTGCTAGAAACATTTAAGTATTCTGCTATCATGTAGCGAAGTCTTGCTGTATCTAGTACTGTTCCAGAACCTATTACTCTATTTTTTGGAAGTCCTGATACTTTATATACTACATATGCCATTAAATCTACTGGGTTACTTGCTACTATTATAGTTCCATTAAATCCACTTTCCATTATATTTTTAGTTATTTGTTTTACAATTTTAGTATTT
This sequence comes from Clostridia bacterium, assembly GCA_022791325.1. Classification (GTDB taxonomy): domain Bacteria; phylum Bacillota; class Clostridia; order TANB77; family CAG-508; genus UMGS1663. Next base: position 27,240 of record JAAVYV010000029.1, on the reverse strand, counting down.
ACTTCTGCTAGTTCTAACCTTGTTTGTCCTGGCTTTTGTGCTGCACCCGCTGTTATAACTACTATTTCAGCATCCTTACAGTCACTATATTCCCCTGCTTTTATTACCATTTTTTGTGGTGCAAAAGGAAGTCCATGAGATAAGTCCATTTCTTCTCCAACTGTTTTTTCTTTATCTATATCTATTAAAATAAGCTCTGATATTCCCCCTCTATTTAACATTGAGTATGCCATACTCATACCCACAAAACCAGTTCCTACTAATACAACTTTTCCATTCTTCATATTAAACTCTCCTCTTTTCTTTTTTACTTCTATTATATTATACCACTTTTTTTATTTTGTAACACTAAAAGTTATTTTTAAAATTTTATTGTGTTTTTCACATATCTTTTGTATAATTGAATACATAAGAGATACCTCCTTTTAAAAATATTTTGTAGATAAAAATATTCTATCAAATTGGTATCTCTTATTCAATTTTTTTATTTATTTTTTTCTATCCAATTCATGTTGAAAGCCTATATTTTTCAATATTTTTTCTTTTTTGCAATCCCTACGAAAAGTTTATACTAACTATTTTATAATATTTTGTATTTTTTTATTTACTTTATAAAAAGTAAAAGAAAGGGAACCCCCTTTCTTTTACTATAAGTCCAAACTTTTTATAAATTCAGATTCTTCTGTCAGTGTCGAACCCCACAATGGTTCAGTTTGAAATGTATTCCATCCCCCACAAATTGACCCATCATTTTTTTCTTTCATAATAGGTATTTTTTCGTCTTTAGAAGGTTCGGAATCTTTAGAAGATGATGATACATTTATAGTTCTTTCTAGAAATTCAAGTCCTATCAAGTTTTCTACTACTGCTATTTTCATAAAAAGTTTCCTCCTTATTTTATATATTTTATAAAAGTATTGTATCATTAAATATATAAAAAAGCAAGGGACTGTAAAAAAGTATGTCAAAAGGGACGGGGGAAATTGACACATCTTTAAAAGATAAAGTGTGTCAATTTCCCCGTCCCTTTTGACATACTTTTTTACAGTCCCTTGCTTTTTTATTCTATATGTACTAAGTAATCAAAATGTAATAAAACTTTAACACTCTTGTAACTCTAATTTACTTATTATATTGTATAATATATTAGAATTACTTCGGACGAGCTATGCTCGCCCCTACAAAGGAGAAAATTTGAATGAATGTTGAAAGAGACTTGAAAAAGGACGGTATATCGGTTATTAAACCTTTAGATACACTTTCAGTAACTTTAATTGCTAAATATGTTACTGAAAAGTTAATTTGTGCTTTTCCTTTTTATGGTTTTAATTATAATAAATTATTTATAAAAATTTCTAATATACCTATGTACATAGCTGATATTCCTAGTAATATGGGAGAGGCAAGCTACTTTTATAAAAATTCTAGTATCTATTTTAGAAATAAACTTTCTATACAAGATATGCAAAAATATGCAGTACATGAATTTATACATTTTTATCAAGAAGTAAAAGATAAAAAAAATGTACTTTATAAATTGGGGCTATGTGATTTTACTGGTTTAAAAGTTAAGGGAATGGCCTTAAATGAAGCCTCTGTGCAATTAATTACTGCAAAAGCTTTGAAGAATGAAAAAGAGCTTGTCAAATATTATGATATCGAATTTTTAACAAATACACCAAACTGTTACCCTATTATATGTACTTTGGTTAACCAAATGGCTTATGTTACTGGTGAAAATGTTTTATTTGATAGCACTTTTAATAGCAATTCTAAATTTGCAAAATCGTTTATGAGTATATGTGGAAAAGATAATTTTTATAAGATTCAAAATAATTTGGATAAAATATTAAATTTAGAAGAGAAAATAGTTTTACTTTCTTCTAAACTTGAAAAAGAAGTAGTATGTGATAGCTTCGTAGCCACTGCTTCTACTAAAATAGGTAATTATAAAAGTAAAATTCAAAAAACTTTTTTTGAGACACAAGAGCTTATTTTAACTTCATATTTTAGTAATAGTTTAGATAATGTATATTCCGCTCAAGAAATTGAAAACTATAGGAAAAAGTTATATTATTATAAAGATTTAATTGGCGTAACTGATAATTATTCTTTCTTTAATGATTATTATATAAATATAATGACTAAATTAGATGAAAAATACGCTGCTTTAGAAAATATAGAACTTGCTATAGTTCCTTATAATAGAAGTATTGTTCAAATTTTATTTACTAAAATACATGCACTTATTGGCAATAAACGGAAGAGAAATGAATTTTATAAAAGTGAAGTAGAGTAATTTCAAGAAAAAGTCTTTGCCTCTCAGACGGCTACTAGTCGTCCCTACAATTGTAACTTAAAATAGAGTACTTTCCTAAGAATATAAAAAATAACAAACTCTCCAAGTAAAGATAGAGAGTTTGTTATCTTTGTTTTAGAAGAAAAATTTTAGAAATCTATTTTTCTTAAGTTTGAAAATGATGTGCTCTGTTTTGGTTCCTCATTCAAATCCTCTGGTAGTTCTTCTGGAAGTGCTCTTCTTCTAATCTCTACACTTTCTATAAAGCCACCATGCTCATCTGCCTTTCTATTTGAGTCTATACCACATAGAGCATTCGTTACCTCTGTTCGATCAAACGGTACCTTTTTAACTTTTGTTACCATATACACATTCCTTTCTTATAAAGAACTACTAATACTTATTATAAATATTAGTAAATTAATTAGTAACTGAATATATTATATCTTAAAGAATAATACTTTTCAATATTAATTTTAGTCAAATTTTCTTATTTTGCAATCTTTTTTATTTCTTTATATATTCTATCTATTGCATCATTTGATGCAATTTTCTCTGCATTTTTCCCCATTTTGTTTATTACTTGTGGATAATTAACTATATTTTGTATTTCTAAGTCTAGCTTTTCACATTTTAGGTCTTTATTTAATATTATTTTTGCTGCCCCTATATTTTCTAATACTTTTGCATTATATAATTGATGGTCATTACTTACATTTGGAAGTGGTACTAATATAGAGGGCTTTCCTAAGTTTGATATTTCTGTTATTGTCATTGCTCCACTTCTTGCAACTATTACATCAGATATATTCATAACTTCTTCCATGTTATAAATATATGGTACTATTTTCATGTTATTTATATTGTTTATATTTAGTTTTATCTCTTCAAATTGTTCTTTTATTATTTGATATTGCTCTGGTCCCGTTGCCCACATTATTTGATAGTTCTTATTTAAGTTTTTATTAGCTATTTCTATTATTGCTTCATTTATTGCTTGTGCTCCTTGACTTCCTCCAAATACTAGTACTGTCGGCAAATTGTTTTTTAATCCTATCTTTTTCTTTATTTCTTCTTTTTGTTTTTCAGTATACTCATTCTTTTTTATTTTTGTTGGAGTTCCTGTATGTACTATTTCTTTAGCATTTTTTATTCTTTCCTTTGCTTCTTCAAATGAAACTAATATACAGTCTGTCTTTTTAGAAAGCATTGTTACTGCTTTTCCGGGAAACGCATTACTTTCATGTAATAGTGTTGGTATATGTAGTTTGTTTGCAGCAGTAATTGTTGCTCCACAAATATATCCACCTGTTCCTATTACAATATCTGGGTTAAATTCTTTTATAATTTTCTTTGCTTCTCCATATCCTTTAAAAGTTTTATATAATTTTGCTATATTTTGAAATGAAAGTTTTTTACTTAGTCCATAAGCTTGTATTGTTTTTAGTTCATAGCCTGCTCTTGGAACTAAGTCATTTTCTAAACCTCTTGTTGTTCCTATAAATATTATTTTAGAGCCTGGTTCTTCCAGCTTTATTTTATTTGCTATAGCTATACCAGGGTTAATGTGCCCTCCTGTGCCAGCCGCCGCCACAACAACTTTCATGCCTTTTCCTCCTTACCAAAAAATTATTCATCATTCACTATTCATTCGTTATAATTTACATCCATTGTAAAAATACCTTTGTAGGAGCGATTAGCAATTGCCCGCTCTTTCTACAAAATTACCTAAACAATTCCACTGGAGTTATTGGTAATTTGACTTTGTTATGCGGACGATTGCTAATCGCCCCTACATCTTAAAATTAATTTATCCTATACTACAAATATGTTGCTTTTTTATATAGTTTTCCCTTTAGTAGCAACTCCTACACATTCTACACTTTAGAAATTGAACGTGATATATTAAGTAGTATTCCTACACTACATAGTAGTATTACTAGTGATGTTCCTCCATAGCTGAAAAATGGTAGTGATATTCCTGTAGCTGGCATTGATGATGTAACAACTGCTATATTCATTATTGCTTGAACTCCTATTAGTGATGTTATTCCTACTGCTACTAAACTACCAAAGCAGTCTTTAGCTTTCATTGCAACTATCACGCCTCTCCAAATAAATATTGCAAATAGTGCTATTACTGCTATACATCCAATAAATCCTAATTCTTCTGCTAATATTGCAAATATGAAATCATTATGTGGCTCTGGTATATACAAATATTTTTGCTTGCTTTCACCTAATCCTACACCAAATAAACCTCCAGAACCTATTGCATATAGTCCTTGAATTACCTGCCATCCATCTCCTGTTGGATCTTGCCATGGGTCTAAAAATGTTAAAATTCTTGCTAAACGGAAATCTCCTTTACCCGTTTTTTGTGCTAATGCAAACATTCCTATTGCTCCTAGAGCAACTGTTGATATCCCTGCTGTTAAAAAGTATTTCAATCTACTTCCTGCCATTAGCATCATAATTCCAGTAATTGCTATCATTATTATTGCAGCACTTAGGTGATCTTGCAAAAAGAATAATATTGCTACTGGTGGAAGCATAAATGCTAATGGTATTACAAAGCCTTTTTTAAAAGAACTAAGCTCTGTTCTATGTTCTGAAAGGTAACCTGCATAAAATATTATAAGACCTATTTTAGCCATTTCTGATGGTTGAAACCTAATAAAACCAAAATCTAACCACCTAGTTGCACCTTTTGCTCCTGAACCTATTACTGGCATTATTACTAGTGATAGCATTATTATCGAAACTATGTATGCTAATTTATAAAACTTTTTATAAATTCTATAGTCAATTTTTGATATTATAAACATTAAAATTATACCAATTATTGCAAATACTATCTGCCTTGTTACATAGTAATAGCTATTACCGATATTGTGAAAGTGATGAAGGTGCACTTGCTGATAATACCATAACAATTCCTAGTGCTAGCAATAAAAATATAACTATACACAATATAAAATCTAATGGCTTTTCATTTAACTTTTCTTTATTTTTAGCTTTACTAGGCATTACTTTTTCTCCTTTTTATTATATTTTAAATTGATATTAATGCTATAATACATGCAATCAATGTTATTATACTAAACACTGAAACAACTTTATTCTCTTTCCAACCAGATAATTCAAAGTGGTGGTGAAGTGGTGCCATTTTAAATATTCTATTTCCTGTTCTTTTAAAATGTGCTACTTGTATCATTACTGATAAAGTTTCTAATATAGGTATAATTGCTATTATTAGAAGTATTAGTGGCATTTTTAAATATAAAGCTATTGCTGCTACGGCTCCTCCTAGACAAAGTGAACCTGTATCTCCCATAATTACTTTTGCTGGGTATAAATTAAATAGTAAAAATCCTAAACATGCTCCTGATAAAGTACTTCCAAATAGTGTTACTTCTTTTATATTAAATATAATTCCTATAACTGTTAAACATGTAAGTATTATTGTTGTTACACTGCTAGATAGCCCATCTATCCCATCTGTTAAATTAATTGCATTAGTAGTAGCTAACATTACAAATATTGCAAATGGAATATATAACCATATAGGTAGTGTTATGCTTTTGTGAACAAATGGTATATATATGTCTGTTCCTATATTTAATATATTAGTTAGAAATAATGCATATGCTACTGCTATTATTAAAAGTCCTATCATTTTGGCTGACGGCTTTAAACCTTTTGTATTTTTTAATACTAATTTTTTAAAGTCATCTATAAAACCTATTATTCCAAAGCCTATACTTGCAAATAGTAGTGGTAATATATTTTTTGCAATTGTAGGCTCTTGCCTCATTTTAGTATAATAAAAAAATAAAAATGCACATACTATAATTATACTAATTATTATAATAATTCCACCCATAGTTGGTGTTCCTTGTTTTTTTAAGTGACTTTGTGGTCCATCTTCTCTTTCTATTTGACCTACTTTCAATTTCTTTAGTATTGGTATAATAATAAAAGATATTACTACTGTAATAATGAATGTTAATATTAATACTTTTACTTGAAATTCCATTTTTAACCTCCTGTTGGAGGTTAGAGGTTGTTTTTAGAGGTTAAAAGTTGGACTTTTAGGTAATTTCTTCGAGGATTTCCCCTATTTTCAACTTCTAACTTCTATTTTACAACTTCCAACTTCCTCTTATGTTCTTTACTGTTTGGAGGTAGCTGTTAGAGGTTATTGATTAGATTTAGAGTAATTCTTCGAAGAATTTACTTAACTTCCAACTTCCAACTTCTAACTTCCAACTTCCAATTTCTGTTTATATTTTATTTTCTATAATATCATTTACTATAATTCTTTCGTCAAATGGGTGCTTTACTCCATTTATTTCTTGATATGGCTCATGTCCCTTTCCTGCTAAAAGAATAATATCTTTTTTATCTGCCATTTTTATTGCTTCTTTTATCGCTTCTATCCTATCTACTATTACAGTATATTTTCCTTTTGTTTTCTTTATGCCTTCTTCTATTTGATCTACTATTTTTTGTGGTTCTTCTGTTCTTGGGTTATCTGATGTTATTATTGTAAAATCTGCTATTCTTCCTGATATTTCTCCCATCATAGGCCTTTTAGAAGTATCTCTATCTCCTCCACAACCAAATACACTTATTACTCTTCCTCTTGTATAGCTTTTTACTGCATTTAGTATATTTTCTAAACTTTCTGGTGAATGAGCATAATCTATCATTATTGTTAATTCTTTTTTGTTATTTACAAGTTCACTTCTTCCTGGTACTCTTACATTTTCTAGCGCTTCTTTTATTTGATCTACACTTGCTCCTAATTTTTCTCCTACACATATTGCTGCTAAAGAGTTATATACACTAAATCTTCCTGGTATACCTGTTTTTATTCTTTCATTTTTCATTCCTAGTTTAACTTTAAAGTCTACATATGAATTTGTTATTGTTATATCTTTTGCAAGAACATTGCAGAAGTTATCTATACCATATGTTGTTATATTACATTCTGGCATTAGTTTTGTAAGCTTTGCTACATGGTAATCATCTGCATTTATATATGCTGTTTTGCACATTTTAAATAATTCTAATTTTGAATTAAAGTAATCTTCCATGTCTGGGTGTTCATTTTGGCTTATATGATCTTTTGAAAAGTTTGTGAATATTCCTATATCAAAGTCACATCCTGCTACTCTATGTAATTTTAAACTTTGTGAAGAAACTTCCATTACAACTGCATCACAACCTGCTTCTACCATTTTTGCAAATATTTCTTGTAATTTATTACTTTCTGGTGTTGTTCTGTCACTATCTTCTAATTTCTCGTTTCCTATATATGTGGCTATTGTTCCAATTAAACCTACTTTTTTTCCTGCTTTTTCTAGAATAGCTTTGGTCATAAATGATGTTGTTGTTTTCCCTTTCGTTCCTGTTATCCCTATTAGTTTAAATTTTCTTGATGGATTCCCATAAAAATTACATGAACATATTGCTAATGCATATCTTGTATCTTTTGCTACAATTACTGTTATTTCTTTTGGCAACTTTTTAACAGTTTCTAAGCTTGCTCCTTCTTCAATCATAATTGCTGTTGCCCCTTGTTCTACTGCCTTTTCTATATATTCATGTCCATCTTCGCTAAAACCTTTTATTGCTATAAATAAACTATTTTCTTTTATATTTCTTGAATCTTTATCTAAACCTGTTATATCTATTTCTAAGTCTCCTCTAACTTTTAACCCCTCTAAGCCTACTAATATCTCTTTTAATTTCATAAATACCTCCAATATTCTTTTATATTTTTAATTTCAATTTTGCAAGTATATTATATATCTAAACTTATCATTTGTAAATTATATTAGCAAAAAAAATAATCATTACAAATCAAGTAATGATTATTTTATAATTATCTATTTCATTTTATTAGCAAACATTTTATATTTTGCAAATAAAACACCTGCTACTAATATTGTAATACCTAATAAAGCAAACATCATGTAAGGTTCTCCTGTTTGAGGAATTCCATTTCCTTTTGCAGTTGTTTTGTCATTTTTGTTTGTAGTACTAGAACCTGAACCTGGTTTTTGGCTTCCATTATTGTTTCCACCATTGTTTCCACCATTATTTCCGCCTTGATTGTTATCTCCACCTGGATTGTTATTTCCGCCTTGGTTGTTATCTCCTCCTGGATTGTTATCTCCTCCTGGATTGTTATCTCCACCTGGGTTGTTGTCTCCTCCTGGGTTGTTGTCTCCGCCTGGGTTGTTGTCTCCTCCTGGGTTGTTGTCTCCGCCTGGGTTGTTATCTCCTCCTGGATTATTTTCTCCACCATTTGCTGTTACTGTAAATTTTACAGATGGTTCATTAACATTATTATCTTTGTAGCATATACCTGCTGGCTCACCATCAAAGTCTTCTCCGCCAGCATCAATACTGTCTAATTTTATAGTTGTATTGCCAATTTCTTTTATTGCTTTAAATTTCATTACAGCAATAGTTCCTGATGCATGATTTTCAGAACTATTTAAAATCATATTAACGTTATCTGCTTTTAATTGCCAACCATTTGCAGGTTCAATACCTTTATATTCAAATATTGATTCATCATAAACTTTATGTGCTACAAAAGTTGCAATTCCTTTAAAGCCTTTTATATTAGTAATGTTTATTTTTACTGAAACTTCATCTCCTACTTTTACATTTACATTTTCTGTAGTAAGACTGAATTCTCCACTATAGTCCTCCTCATCCTCAACTGCTTTAACATTTGCAATACTTGCTAATAGCATAGATAGTGTTAATAAAACTACTAGTACTAATTTACTTGTTTTATTCATTTTGCCTTTCTCCTTTCTTTATATTTGATTCTCACGCAAAATAATTTTTATTATCTGCACAAGAAAATTGTTCTACCACTACTATAAAATATTTCATTTTGAAAATCAATACCTAATTTTTGATTTTTTTCTACTTTATTTTTTTTCATTTCCTCTTTTCATACGGGAGTACGCTTTTTTATTTAAAATTTACAAATATTATAGTTATATTATATTTTTTTTACAGAAAATGCACTTTTCCGACAAAGTCCTAGGGAATAAAGTTTTCTACATGTTTAATTTTTAAGCAAAAATTGCTCCAATTGCACTAAATACTCCTGCAGATGCAAGCCCCATTATTATACCTGCCAAAACAACCCCTGCCATAATTGCTATAGTGCTTTTTTTAAAGTCCATATCTAAAAAGCTTGCCGCTAGTGTTCCTGTCCACGCTCCTGTTCCTGGAAGTGGAATTCCTACAAAAAGGAATAATGCTACATATAGCCCTTTGCCTGCTTTTTCTTGTAATTTTTTTCCACCTTTTTCCCCTTTTTCTAAACAAAATGTGAAAAACTTTCCTATTATTTTCTTATCTTTACCCCATTCTAAAACTTTTCTTGCAAAGAAAAATATAATTGGTACTGGAAGCATATTTCCTAAAATACAAATAATATATAATGGAATTATTGGAATAGCCTCTCCAAACAAATTACTTAAGCCTATTGGAACTGCCCCTCTTAATTCAATTAGTGGTACCATAGACACTAAAAATGTTACTAAATATTTCTTAAACATATTTCATTTCTCCTTTAGAAGATATTCTACTATATAAAATCATAAATGTCAAAGGGTAAAGATTTGGAACCGTCCCAAATCTTTACAAAATCTTTACAAAAACTTTTCGAAATAGTATTTACATAATTTATTTTTTATGTTATACTTTTATATGTTATTATTAATATATGTTACAAGTCAACCAATCAATTTATTAAAAACAGGAGGAACAATTTATGGCACTTTTTGATTTTTTGGGAAAGAAGAACAAAGGCACTTCACAGGTAACACAGGGAGCACAGGGAACAAATTCAAGTACAGCTTCAAGCAGCACTAATGAGAAACAGAAAATTATTCTGTGTGAGAGCAAGGAGGATCTGCAGCGGGTAGTTGTAAACTTATCAAAGGAAAAAGGAATTAACTTTGATAAGCTGAAGATGCGAGTAGCTATTGTTATGGATCATTCTGGTTCTATGGATTGGCAGTATGACAATGGAAATGTGCAGAATATTCTTACAAGGTTACTTCCATTTGCATTACAGTTTGATGACAACGGACAATTAGAAGTATATCTTTTTGATAATGTCTGCATAAAAATGGATGTAGATATGACTGAGGAGAATTACTCCTCATATGTAGATGATGTAATAAAGAAAGGTCACTACAATTATGGTGGTACTCGGTATGCACCTGCCATCCAGATGACAGATGAGTTCTACAATGATGACGAAAGTAAAACTACTCCAACACTGGTATTTTTTATTACCGATGGAGACAACTATGATAGTGATTGTGCTCCTAGTGACAAAGCTATTATTAAGTCTTCAAAGCATGGCATTTTTTACATGTTTATCGGAACAAGTAAAACTTGTGACTTTGAGTATTTAAGCCATCTTGACGATTTGGACGGTAGAAAGTTTGACAACACTGGTTTTATGAGTGTTAAGGATTTAAACTCGACCTCCAATGCTGACTTATTCTTGAATTCCTTGAAGGACTTCATTCCTTGGCTTAAGGCAAAAGGCTATGTTAAGTAATACAGCCTTATATGTTTATTTTATGATATAAATAACATAGCCCCTATTAGAAAAATCTAATAGGGGCTAGTGCTATTATTTATCTACAAAATATGTGCTACCTTTTGGTATATAAATATAATATTCATATTTTATAAATTGTTCACCTTCTTTGCCATAACCAGTTGTATATTTATTTACTACTTCAAAAACATCAATGTGTGGGTTTTCTTTGTAAATATCATCTTCATGTCTTTCAACATAATTATTGTATCCATCTATCACTTTAGTTATGCTTCCACCATTGTCTGTTGTAATATCATAATAATATGCTAATGAAGGTTCTGAACGAATATAGTATCGTGTACCTGATACATTTGTATACGGTACTTCTTTAAGTTCTATTATGTTTATTGTATCTACCTTTCTTACATCTGTTCTAATATTCTGCATAGCAATAGCTTGGAATAAGAAGAAAAATATCATAATACTTATATAGAGTCCTCCTGATATACAGAAAATTATCTCAGTAATAGTTTCAAATTTATCTGTAAATTCAATTAATAAATAAAAAATCATAGTTATAACAAATAATACACTTATAATTATAAAAAAGATATTTTTAGTTACAATTGCATAAATAAATATAAGAATATTAATTATAAAAAATGTTATTATTACAATTTTTAACATTTTATACATTATACCTGATAACTTATCTATTGTGTTTTTGTATTTCTCTGTTCCTGTATACCAGAACTTATTACACCGCTTTTGCTCTGAAGCAAAAATAGCAGTTACAAGTCCTAGAATTATTAACATTATTACTACTACTGTAAAAAAATTTAATACCATATAAATTCCTCCTTAATAAATTATTATTTATGAGTTACTATTCATACTTGCCTTTGGCAATGTACTCGTATTATATTGTTTTTTACATAAAAAGTCAAGTTCCTTTGATATTTACCCTAAAAAATTATGATTAATTTATGATAATGTCTTAAGTGGAAAGAATTGGGATGTGTTCCAAAATTTCCTTTTTTAAAAGAAATTCTTGGACGCATCCCAATTTTTTTCCAAATTCTTACCTAGCTCTTCAAATTCTCTCAAATTCTATTGTTACTTTGAATAGATCTCCATCTAAGTAGATATTAAATTTTCCTTTTTGCAATGTTGTTAAACTTTCTGCTATTGATAGGCCTAATCCGCTTCCTTCGGTGTTTCTTGAGGCTTCTCCTCTTACAAACCTTTGCATTAGCTCTTCTGATGATATATTTAGCTTTGCTTTTGATATATTTTTTAATTGCATTTCTACTTTGCCTTTGTTTATTATTACATCTACATATACTCTTGAACCTTCTAGTGCATATTTCGATATGTTTGAATACATGTTTTCTATTACTCTGTATAGGTACCTGCTATCTGCTTTTATTTTTACTTCTTCGTTTGGCATGTTTAGTATTAGTTCTAATTTTTTTTCATTTAATTTGTCTTCAAATTCTCCTGATATTTGCTTTATTAGCTCTTTTACATTAATGTCTTCCATATTTAGTTTTATATTTCCTGAAGATGCTTTTGATGCTTCTACTAGGTCTTCTGTTAATCTTTTTAGTCTTTGCGATTTTTTGTCTAGTATTTCTAAATATTCTTTTGCTTTTTCATTTGGCATTTCTTCTTTTTTTAGTAAGTCTACATAGTTTATTATTGAAGTTAATGGTGTTTTTATATCATGTGATACATTTGTTATAAGTTCTGTTTTCATCCTTTCACTTTTTAAGCTTTCTTCTACTGCTTTTGTAAGCCCTGTTGATAAACTATTTATATATTCTGCCATTTCTTTTAGATTTTTTTCTAAGTTTGTAGTGTCTATTTTTATATTTTCTTTTCCTTCATATATATTTTTTAATATTTCTTTTATAGTATTTAATTGTTTTGTATAATTTAGTATTGCATATAATGCTACCCCCCAGAATATTAATAGTAAAATTATGCAAAACCATATTGCCGCTGTTGATATTATTAGTATTAATGATATTATTATGAATGCTATATAATATATTATTAGTTTTGTGGTAATTTCTTTATTCCATAATATTAAATTAGATATTTCTTCTATTTTTTGCTTTATCCATTTTAATATTTTATATATTAATGTTGTTTTTATAAATTTTCTTGCTTTTATTCTTTTTATTGTTGTTATTCCAATACTTGCACATGTTATATAGCATATTAAATAGGCTATTAATGATATTACTAATGTATATATATTGGCATTTGCAAGACATTCTCTTCCTATTAGTGAAAATGTCGCTAATATAATAATACCTGTTATACATATTATTTCATATGAAAATTTGTCAAAATTATTTAAATATATCTCTTCCTTATTATTTTTATGACCTATCGACCATATTAAATATATACCTATTATAAATAGTATTAAAATTGAATATGACATTGCATATATTGGCATACTCCCTACATTTGCAATAAAATTATATGTTGCTACATTTATTTTATATTCTAATGTTGCTGATTGCTCTTTATTAAATGATGTGTATATAGAAAACTTACTATTTTTCGTATCTTTTAAATTTTCTATTCCATAATTATATGCTAAACCTTTATCATTTATTTGTTCGAAATTTGTACTAATATTTGAATTTTCTTTATACCAATAATATTGACTATTTTTCATTTCTTCTATTTTAGAATTATAATTTTCTGTTTGTATATTTGTAAATATTGTTCCATTTTCATCTATTATAATATAATTAAAACCTATATAATATCCTCTATATGTTTGTGAGTAATATATTTTAGTTGGAGTTTCTTGTACTAATATATAATTGTCTACAAATGAATTGTAATATTCGCCTTGCTCTCTAAGTCCTTCCTCTATACTTGAACATATTCTAAATACTCTTTGCAAGTTTGGATAGTATTCGTTATATACAAAGCTATTTGTTTTATAATAGTCTCCTCTTGATAGGTCTTCTTTATTATAGGAATTATATTCTATGTATATTACTCCTAATATTATTGCTAATGCTAAGAATGGAATTAGTATGTATGATATTATCTTTAGTGTGTCTGAGTTTCTTAGTTTTTCCATTTTTTCTATTAATTTCCTCCTTTTTTCCTATTTCCCATTGGGGACGTTTCCTTTTGGGAAATCTGTCACTTTTGGGAACATATTTTATTTAAATGTAGGGGCGATTATTTTCTTAGCTGTTCGAACGAAGTGAGTTACAGATAAGTTATACGTTAGTCAATCGCCCGTGGCTACAACGAATTACTAAAATTAATAAGAAAATATAGTAATTTCTTCGAAGAACAGTTGATTGCTAATCGCCCCTACATTTTTTTAATCTATTTTTTCTATTTTATACCCGATTCCCCAAATAACTTTTAAATACTTTGGTTCTTTTGGGTTTATTTCTATTTTTTCTCTTATGTGCCTAATATGTACTGCTATGATGTTATCTGCTCCATATGCTTCATCTTCCCATACATTTTCATAAATTTGCTCTATTGAATATACTTTTCCTTTGTTTTTTGTTAAGAATTTTAATATGTTGTATTCTGTTGGAGTAAGCTTTATTTCTTTTCCTTCTACTGTTACTTCTTTTGTGTCATCTTTTATTATAAGTTCTCCTGTTCTATATATATTTTCACTCTGTGTTTGTTTGTTTGCAATTGAACCTAACATTGTATATCTTCTTATTTGAGAGTTTACCCTTGCTATTAGTTCTATTGGGTTAAATGGTTTTGTAACATAGTCGTCTGCTCCATTATTTAGACCTGATACTTTGTCATAGTCTTCTGATTTTGCAGAAAGCATAATAATTGGAATACTTTTTGTTTTCCTTACTTCATTTGCAACTGCCATCCCATCCATTTCTGGCATCATTATATCTAAAATAATTAAATGGATTTCCTCTTTTTCAATAATTTTAAGTGCTTCTTTTCCATTGTATGCCTTTAAGATATTATACCCTTCTTTGTTTAAGTAAATTTCAATTGCGTTAACTATTTCTTTATCATCGTCACATACTAAAATGTTGTACATCTTATTTTCATCTCCCTTTTTCTTATATAAGTATAACACAAATTTCTTAATAAAAAATAGATAGATTATTAATTTTTTATTAATATCCCCAAAATACCCCAAAAGGACCAGGTTCTTTTGGGGTATAACTTAGTTTTTTCATTATTCAAAACAAAAGTGGCTTCGCCACATGAGCCGCCGAAGGCGACGACCCCTACAACATGAAATGTATTTTTTTAAATCTATTTTTCCTATACTATAAAAAACAAGAATAAAAAAATACCCCAAAATAACCTGGTCCTTTTGGGGTAAATACTTTTTATAATTTATTCTGTTTTTCCTAACTTTATTTTTTCGTTATTCTTTATGTTCTTCCATTCTATAAAATCATCTATTATTAGCTTTAACACTGCTACTACTGGTACTGCTAAGAACATACCTATAACTCCAAAGTATGCTCCTCCTAATGTTACTGCAAATATTACTAGTAGTGGACTTATTTTTAAAGAGTCGCCTACTATTTTTGGATTTATTACATTTGCATCTATCTGTTGAAGTATTGTTACTACTATTACCATCCATATTGCTTGTGATAATCCTCCTGTGAAGAATGTTATAATTGTTGCTATTACTATTGCTATTATTGCTCCAAAGTATGGTATTATATTTGCTAAACCTATCATGAAACCAAGTAGTACTGCATATTTTACGTTTAATATCGACATTGCAATTGATGTTAGTATTCCTACTATTATTGCATCTAATATTTGGCTTGCTAGAAATTTGAAGAATATTTCGTTTGTTCTATTGAAATATTTGTTAATGTTTTCATATGTTTTTCCCTCTACTATCGCTCCTAATAGTCTTTTTAGGAAATTAATTATTTGTTTTCTACTACTTAGTATATATATTGATACTATTATTGATACAAATATGTCAAATATTCCTCCAAGCATTCCGATGACGCTTTGTATATATCCTGTGATTGCTTCTGTGTTTATTATTTGCTTTAAATCTATGTTTTGCATTTCTCCAATTGCTTTTTGTACCATTTCGTTTTTAAAAATTGAGTCTTCTGGAAGTGAGTTTATTTTTTCTACTGCCATATTGTAGTAGTACCCAAAGTTATTTACTAAGTCTACTACACTTTGCACTACTGGTGGTAATATGAAGTTTATTAATATAATTATTAATATTAATGCTATTATATACACTGTGGTTATACTAAGTGTTCTTGCCTTTTTTTGTATGAATTTTACTCTTTTTACTTTTCTGTATATTTGTTCTATTTTTCTACATGGTACATATAGTATGTATGCTATTAGTGTTCCTACTAAGAATGGTGATAGTACTCCTAAAAATGATTTTATTCCTTGTGCTACTTGACCTAAGTTGTCTAATGTTTTATATACGACTACTACTGCTATTGCTAGTGAAAACCAGAATAGCCATTTGGTCCAATTTTTGTTTTTCATTGATTTTCTCCTTTTTTATATTTGTTTAGTTTTTGGATTATTTTGTTTGCTTGTTTCTGAGTTTTTGATAGTTCTTAATGTGGCTAGATTATTATTGTTTGTTACTTGAGGTTCTTCTCTATCTTGTTTCCGCGTTGGGGACAGTCCCTCTTGGGACATCTTCGATTACCCAAGGGGGTGCTTTTTGTTTTTTACTTCTTGCTTTTTTCTACCCTTTATGCTTTCTTTGCTTGGCTTCCGATTGGGTACATTTGTTATTTTTCGTACATTATTTTTGTTTCTTATTATTTCTTTATTTTTCTTCTTGTTTTTGTTTCCCAATCTAGTCTTTCTGCACCCATTCAGGGACAGTCCCCAATGCTACTTTTCTATCTTGTTTCCGATTACGAACAGTCCCCAATGCTACTTTCTTCTGGCACCCATTCAGGGACAGTCCTCAACGCTAGTCCCCAATGCTACCTTAGTGTTATATTTCTATTTGTAGTTCTACTGGGCAGTGGTCGCTTCCTAGTATTTCGGGGTGTATTGAGCTTTCTTTTATTTTTGTTTGGATGGTGTTTGATGTTATGAAGTAGTCTATTCTCCATCCTATGTTTTTTTCTCTTGCTTTTCCCATATATGACCACCATGAGTAGCAATCTTCTTTTTCTGGGTATAGATACCTAAAGGTATCTGTAAAGCCGGCTTCTAAAAGGCTTGTCATTTTGCTTCTTTCTTCATCTGTGAAACCTGCATTTCTTCTGTTTGTTTTTGGGTTTTTTAGGTCTATTTCTTTGTGTGCTACATTTAGGTCTCCACAATATATTACTGGCTTTTTTTCGTCTAGTTTTTTTAAATATTTTCGTATTTCGTCTTCCCAAACCATCCTATATTCTAGCCTTTCTAGTTCTCTTTTTGAATTTGGTGTGTAACAATTTACAAAGTAGAAGTTTTCAAATTCTAAGGTTATTACTCTTCCTTCTTTATCATGTTCTTCTATTCCTAAACCATAGCTTACATTTATTGGCTTTTTCTTTGTAAATATTGCTGTTCCTGAGTACCCTTTTTTTTCTGCACTGTTCCAATATTGATAGTAGCCTTCTAATATAAGTTCTAATTGTCCTTCTTGCATTTTGGTTTCTTGAATAGCAAAAATATCTGCTTCTATTTTATTAAAAAAGTCCATAAAACCTTTATTTACAGCTGCTCTTAAGCCGATTTACATTCCAAGATATAAGTTTCACTTTTCTTTCCTACTTTCTTTTATTTTTTAGAATTATACCATCTATTTTTGTTGATGTAAAGGGGCTGTAAAAAAGGAAAGTTTTGAACGCGTCCCAAATCTTTCCTAGAAATAAATTTACATAAGTTGACTTTTCAGTAGAAATTTGGTACAATACTGGTATGTTACAATTTATATTAAAATGATTTTTGTAGAAGAAGGGAGAACTGCAATATGAAAAAATTAACAACTCTTTTATTAGTCCTTTTAACACTCACCCTTACTGGGTGTAGCAAGAGTTCTGGCGACCAACGGCTTATTAATGCTGTTAATCGTTTAACTGAACAGTTTCAAATACTTCAAGACAAACATGATCAGCTACAGTGCGAGAAAGATGAACTTATCGCTGAAATTATTAGTCTCACATCTAGCAATGCTAAACTAGAGCAACAGCTTGAAGATATTTCCTCTGAAAGTAAAAATACTATTTCAACTGAAAATCAAAAAACAATTGACGATTTGAACTCTCAAATTGCTGATTTAAAGAAACAACTTGAAGATTCTTATAATAACCCTAATTCGACTTATCTAGAACTACAAAATAAAATAAATACTTTAAATATGGATTTACAAAATTATAAGAATTTAGCTGACACAGCCAAAAATCAAGTTAAAGATTTGCAAAATCAGTTAGCTGATCAAATTAAGCTTAATAGTCAAAATTCTTCAACTGCTACTTCTTCGTATTTAGCAATTAAATTCTGGTCAGATGGGAACACATATTCTTCAAGTGTGAAGTGGTACTGTGATCCTAATTGTACAAAGTCTGCTGGTAACAGTGATAGTATTACGATTACTTCTTATGTAGTTAGTGAGGATAAACTAAGCAATGGTTACACTGTTTATACGTGTATGAGCTCAGGAGGCCTGGTATACTCTTCGCAGTATCCATACCTTACCAAAAATCAGTAATTTTTAGAAAAAGCACTTCGATAATTTGAAGTGCTTTTTCTTTAACTATTATAATTATATATTTTGATAAAATTGAATTTGACAAGTTGCTTTTCCTTTTGGAATGCAATCATTTATTATTACTTTGTGTTTCAAAATGAAAAGCTTCATAGTATTTTCTGTACTATAAGAAAGCAACTTTCCTAGCATTTTAGTATTAATTTTAATTTAATACTAAATAGCATTTTCGCCTATAAATATAATAGAAAAAACTCTGTTTGTGTAGTTTTCCAAAACTGCCCCTATAATTTTTATAGTTTTTCTTTATATAGTAAAAATAAAATTTATATGAAGTGATTATAATTTATTAAAAACTAATTATTTCATTATATATTTCTATTGCATATTTATCAGTCATTCCAGATATATAATGTATAATTGCTTTTGAATAATCTTTTTTCTCTTTAAGGCTATATAATTTATAATTTAGTCCTTCTTTGTTTTCTTTTATATACATCATTACCCATTGTATAAAACCTGCTATTAAATTAGGATATACATGTTGTTTTTCTTTTAGTCTTATTATTGTATTTTCTCCATCATATAAACTATTTAGTGTCATAAATATTTCTTCTAATACTAATTTGAAATATCTATTTGAGCTTTTAAGTTTTTGACTATTGTAAACATTTTGAATATAAAATTCATTTAACTTATTTAAAAGTTCCACCTTTTCAGTTGAAAATTTAAGTCCTTCCTCTATACTGCTATTTTCACATAAGTCTGATATTAATGTACTTATCATGCTACTATTATTCATATTCTTTCCTATATTTAAAACTTCTGTAAGTTCTTTAACTTGGTTTTTATCCAATACTTTTACTGATATAGAGTCTTCTAAGTCTCTCCCCATGTAGGCTATCCTATCGGCTAATTTTACTATGCATCCTTCCCATGTATATGGCATATATTCATTAGGTTTTGTATATAATTGTAGGTTAATAGCTTCCTCTCTAGGTCTTAGCACTGCATCGTTTACTTCTCCACAATGTGATACTATTCCATCTCTTACTGCATATGTTAAATTTAAATTTGCCTTTTGCCCATTATGATTTTCTAATAAAATTATATTGTCAACTGCATTTAAACCATTTTTTTCATGCCAAAAAGTTTCACCTAATTCTTTTTGCATAATTTCATTTAATACTTTTTCTCCTGAATGTCCAAATGGACTATGTCCTAAGTCGTGTGCAATTGCAATTGCCTTTGTAAGTTCAGTATTAAGTCCTAAATTATTTGCTATTGTGTAACTAATAGATTCTACATAATTTACATGTTCTATTCTTGTACATATGTGGTCACTTACTGGCGAAAAGTATATTTGAGTTTTATGCTTTAGCCTTCTGTATGCAGTAGAGTATAGTATTCTTGTATAGTCTCTTTCAAAGTCTGTTCTGATATCTCCATCCTTTTTATTTAGCTCTTTTTGCCTTTGTAGCATTTTATTCCATTTTGGATTTTCTTCGTTTGCTGCAACACTTTCAAATTTTTTCATATATTTTACCTTTCTTCCCATTGGGGACGTTTCCTTTTGGGAAATCTGTCACTTTTGGGAACTCTTTTTATTTAACTTTATTATATATTTGCATATATACTTTCTAATGCCTTTGATATTTGATCTGGACATGAGGTTCCTTTTCCGTTTGCAATCTATCCCTTTTAGCCTTTTTATTACTTCTTCTACTTTCATTCCTTGAACTAACTTTGCAATTCCCTTTAGGTTTCCGTCACATCCTCCTATTACTTCTAATTCCTTTACTATTCCTTCTTCTATTTTTAATTCTATTTGCCTAGAGCAAACACCTTTTGGCGTATATGTATATATCATATTTTAACCTCCTTTTCTATTTTTTATATTATATCAAAATATTCATATAAAATAAAGCCCCAGACAGACCAGGTTATTTTGGGGTAATTTATAATAAGTTACCTCAAAATAACTTGGTCTGTCTGGGTCTTTTTTAATTTTTAAATATTTCGTCAAATTCTTCTCCGTCTATTTTTTCTTTTTCTAGCAATACTCCTGCTACTGCGTGCAATTTATCTATGTTTGCTTTTAGTATTTCTAGTGCTGTGTTATATCCTTGATCTACTATTCTTTTTACTTCTTCATCTACTATACCTGCTGTTTGTTCTGAGTATTCTTTTGATTGTGCAAAATCTCTTCCTAAGAAGACTTCCTCACCACCTGAACCTAACATTATTGTTCCTACTCTTTCACTCATTCCGTATTTTGTAACCATACTTCTTGCTATTTTAGTTGCTCTTTCTATATCATTACTTGCTCCTGTTGATATATCATCTAATATTAATTTTTCTGCTACTCTTCCTCCTAGTAATGATACTATATTTTCTTCCATTTCTATTTTTGACATGAAATTTTTGTCTTCTGTTGGACGATACATTGTGTATCCTCCTGCCATTCCTCTTGGTACTATTGATATTTGGTGTACTGGGTCTTGTGTTGGTAAGAATCTACTTACTACTGCATGACCTGCTTCATGGTATGCTACTAGTTTATTTTCTTTTTCACTTCTTACTCTTGTTCTTTTTTCAGGTCCCATTGTTACTTTTATCATTGCATCTTCTATTTCTTTCATGCCTATTTCTGGTATATTTCTTCTTGCTGCTAATAGTGCTGCTTCATTTAGAACATTTTCTAGGTCTGCTCCTGCAAATCCTGATGTATTTTTTGCAATTATTTTTAGGTCTACATCTGGTGCTAATCTTTTCTTTCTTGAGTGTACTTCTAATATTTGCTCTCTTGCTTTTACATCTGGTGAGCCTACCATTATTTGTCTATCAAATCTTCCTGCTCTTAATAGAGCTTTATCTAGTACATCTGGTCTATTTGTTGCGGCTAGCACTATTACACCTTCGTTTTCTGCAAATCCATCCATTTCAACTAGTAATTGGTTTAATGTTTGCTCTCTTTCATCATGTCCTCCACCTAGTCCTGCACCTCTTTGACGTCCTACTGCATCTATTTCGTCTATAAATACTATACATGGTGCTTTTTTCTTTGCCTCGTCAAATAAGTCCCTTACTCTTGATGCACCAACACCTACAAACATTTCAACAAAGTCTGAACCACTTATAATGAAGAATGGTACTCCTGCTTCTCCTGCTACTGCTTTTGCGAGTAGTGTTTTACCTGTTCCTGGAGGTCCTACAAGTAGTACTCCTTTTGGTATTCTTGCACCCATGTCTGTAAATTTCTTTGGATTTTTTAAGAATTCTACTATCTCTTCTAGTTCTTCTTTTTCTTCATCTACTCCTGCTACATCTTTGAATGTAACTCTTGCTTTGTCTTGTGGATTTAACATTCTTGCCTTGCTTTTACCAAATGTCATTGTTTTGTTTCCATTAGCTTGGTTTCCATTCATTAGGAAGAACCAGAATACTAAGAATATTATTAGTATTCCAAATGGTGTTAATAGGCTTAATGCTATCATTAATATTGATTCTGATTTTTCAGTTACTTTTATACTTTGTGTTTTCATAGAATCTGATAGGCTTTCCATTAAGCTATCTACACTAGGTATGTTTACTTCTTTTGGATTATTTTCATTTTTTAAGGTTACTTGGGCTTTTTTTCCATCTGACGAAATTTCTATCTCTTTTATATCACCAGTTTCAATTTTAGATATTAGTTCTGAATATGCAAGTTCATTACTTCCACTTCCTAAAATTGATGTAATTAGTACTATAAATATTACTAATATAATTAGCCACATTGCTAAAGTTTTTATGCTATTTTTCACTTTTTTTCCTCCTTTGTTGATAATAAAAGTTGGAGGTTGGAAGTTAGAAGTTGGAATATTGACATTTCTATTCCTTTCCTATTTTTCCTTTTCCTTCTTTTTATTATTTAACATTTTAGTCGTTTTATTTTATATAACATATATTTTTTATTAATTCAATAGTTTTTTATATGTCTTTTTCTTTACAAAAATGGGTGGTTTGTAATTTCTTACGGATGCTATATTTTGTGTAAATGTATATTTTTAAATAATTATATTTTAAATGTAGGGGCGCTTACTAATTGCCAGCTCATCATAGGAATTACCCTATAATATTTATTTTAGGTAATTTCGTTGTAGCAACGGGCGATTGGTAATCGCCCCTACATCTCTTTATAATTGTCGTTTTTTATAATTGCTTAAAATAAACTTTTCCGTTATTTACCATCACCTTTATATTCTTATTTGGTGTTAAATATTTGTTTCCTATATTATTACTACATAACTTTACTAGGTCTTCTATATGTACTTTTTCTATATTTTTGCTTGTGCCTAGTACTCTCACAATAGTATATAGCATTAATCTATTTTTTATTACTAAATCTAGCTTATTAAATTTTTTTAAGTCTATTATTATTTCTTTTTTACCTTGTAGTTCTTTATCCCCTAGCATTTCTTTTATTAGAACTTCTTTATAACTTTCTTCTACTTTTTTTTGTATAAATTCATTTTCATTTGATGCTAAGTTCGATAGTCTATTTAGCGAAGTTATTATATTTGGATTAAAGTTTTCTTTTATATATGGAATTAATAAGTTTCTTACTTTGTTTCTAGTATATATGTTTTCCATATTACTTTTATCTATTTTTGGTTCTAAGTTTTGTTCTTCACAATACTCTTCAATTTCTACTCTAGTACATTCTATTAATGCACGTATATATTTATTTTCTCTAATTGGCTCTATTCCTTTTAGTCCAGAGGTTCCACTTCCTCTAATTATATTCATAAGTACAGTTTCTGCATTATCATTCGCATTATGTGCTGTTGCTATTTTGTTTGCATTTACTTTTTTGGCTACTTCATCAAAAAAAGAATATCTTACTTTTCTTCCAGCTTCTTCTGTTCCTATTTTTTCTGTCTTCGCAATTTCTTCTACTTGCTCTTTTTTTATAAAACATTCAATATTGTTTTTGTTACAAAAATTTTGTACATATTTAGTTTCTTCTTCTGCTTCAATTCTTATCATATGGTTTATATGTGCTACTGTTATGCCAAATTTTAAATTTGAGCTCTTTCTTATATTTATAAGTGCATTTAATAAAGCCATTGAGTCTGGACCTCCAGAAACACCAACAACTATATTATCCCCATTTTTAATTAGTTCATACTTTTTTATTGTTTTTAGAATTTTTTGCTCTAACATTTTTTATTTCCTTTTCTATTATATTAAATTGATGTAGGGGCGATTATTTTCTTAGCTGTTCGAGCGTTAGCGAGTTACAGCTAAGTTATGCTTTAGTACAATCGCCCGCTCTTCGAAGAAACTACCAAAATATTATTTTAGCCATTTCTTTGGAGCACGGGCGATGCCATCATCGCCCCTACATCAATTTAATTATTCCCTATAACGTTCTATATTTGCAAATTTTGTGTAACTTGCAAGCCACAATAATTCTACTGTTCCTGTTGAACCTGCACGGTGTTTTGCAAGTATTACTTCTGCAATATTTTTCTTTTCGCTTTCTTCATTGTAGTAATCGTCTCTATATAAAAACATTACAATGTCAGCATCTTGCTCTATCGCTCCTGATTCACGAAGGTCTGATAGCATTGGTCTATGGTCTGGACGTTGTTCTACTGCTCTTGATAATTGTGATAATGCAATTACTGGTACATTTATTTCTTTTGCTAGTATTTTTAATGAACGGCTTATTTCTGAAATTTCTTGTTCACGTGATGCTCCTCTTTTTCCACTTCCTTGAATCAATTGCAAGTAATCAATAACAACTAACCCTATATTTTGTTCTAATTTTAATTTTCTACATTTTGCTCTTATTTCCATTATAGAAATACCTGGTGTATCATCTATAAATATTTTAGATTCTGAAAGTATTCCTGATGCATCTGCAAGTTTTCCCCATTCTTCATCATCTATTTTACCTGTTCTTACTTTGTTACTATCTACCATTGCTTCACTACATAGAATTCTGTTTACCATTTGTTCTTTTGACATTTCTAAACTAAATATTGCAACTGGTGTATTTCCTCTTGTAGCTGCATATGTTGCAATATTTAGTGCAAAGGCTGATTTTCCCATTGCTGGACGTGCTGCAACTAGTATTAGCTCTGAACCATGCATTCCTGCTGTTTTATAGTCTAAGTCGGCAAAGCCTGTTGGCACACCTGTTATGTGTTGCTTTTGATTATATAGTTGTTCTAACTGTGTAAATGTATCTACTAATATATCTTTAATATTTGAATATCCTTTTTGGTTTCTTGATTGTATAGTGTCAAATATTTTCTTTTCTGCTTGATCCATTAAAAATTCTACATCTTGGGTTTCATCATATCCTAATTTTATTATATCATTTGCTGTTTTTATTAAACTTCTAAGTAATGATTTTTCTTCAACTATTTTTATATATTTCTCTACATTAGAAGTTGTAGGAACTTTATCTGGAAGCTCTGCCAAATACTCTAAGCCTCCAATGCTATCCAATTTTCCCATGCTAGAAAGCTCAGCTTTTAAAGTAATAATATCTACTGGCTCTGCCCTATTGTATAAATTTAAAATAGCTTCATAAATAGTTTTATTATCTTCTCTATAAAAATCTTCCTCTTTTAGTACTTCTATGCTAGAAATTATGGCATCTTTATCTGTAATCATACTACCTATAACTGCTTGTTCAGCTTCTGTATCGTGTGGTGGTACTTTTCCTAAATCCATATGTTACTCCTTTTTTATTCTTTTTATAATTATATATGTAGGGACAATTATTTTCTTAGCTGTTCGAGCGTTAGCGAGTTACAGCTAAGTTATGCTTTAGTACAATCGCCCACTCTTCGAAGAAACTACCAAAATATTATTTTAGCCACTTCTTTGGAGCACGGGCGATGCCATCATCGCCCCTACATTAATCTTTAATTTTCTGCTATATTTGAGCATAATTCGGTAAATTCTTTTTGGTATTCCTTTTAGATATAAGCCCCTACATTTAACTAACGTTTAGTGAATGTTGAATAGTTTTTAGCTTATAACATTTACTTTTAGTTTTGCTATTACACCCTCATACAACCTAATATCTACTGTCCTTGTTCCTATAACTTTTATTGTTTCACTTAAGTTTATTTTTTTCTTGTCTATTTCTATGTTATGTTGTGTTTTCAAATTATCTGCTATTTCTTTTGCTGTTACTCCTCCGAATATCTTTCCACTTTCGCCTGCTTTTACTTTTATTTCTAATTTTATATCTTTTAATCTATTTGCTAAATTAATTGCTTCTTCTTTTTGCATATCTTTTCTATATTGATTTGATTCTTGTTTTGCTTTCAAGTTACCTAAATTTCCAGTTGTTGCTTCCACTGCTAATTTTTTTGGAAATAAATAATTCCTTGCATAACCATCATTTGCATTTATTATTTGATCCTTCTTTCCTACTCCTTTTATATCACTTAATAAAATAACTTTCATTTATTATTTACCTCCTTTAATATTTCTTATATTCTACATTAAAAATGCCTTATTTTCAAGTATTTTTAAATAATTTTGTTATACCTTTACTACGAATTATAGCATAAAATTATTTTCTATTTTGGAAATATTGCATTTCTACATAAAATAATAGTCTATATCGTTTTTAATCAAACAATATAGGCTATTATTCTTTTACAGATTAATTTCTTAATTCTTTATTTATTTGAGCTACAATTTGCTGTTCATTCCAATCAGGATGCATTCTTGAAATTTGTGTATACTTTTCTTTGACTATATTATACTTATTTTTGTTGTTTCTTAAGCTTTCTAAATCTGCATTTACAACACATATTTCTTTTTTCCTTAATACATAACCATCTTCTATTTTCTTTCCACAAAATAAACATTTTGCATCTACCCAATAGTAGTTAGAACACCTGTACATAATTATTATACCATGCTCACATTCATTTTGTATTTGTTCAAGTTCTTTGTTTAACTTATTGATTTTGCATTCAATATTTTCCCTCCGAATTATAGTTCTTATTTTTTCCATATTTTGCCTCCTATTAAATTAATAATCAAAAGAATGAAACTCTTTTGCTATAATTCTGCTGTTCTCATATTTGTCCAATATGGGATCAATCAAAACTTTATCTGCTATAATAGTTGAACTTTCCATACTTATTTTTGCATATCCATAGCTTACATCTTTGACCCATAACATACCTTTTACAATCAGCTTAGAATTTTTTAAGGTTATTTGCCCTTGAAGAATTACATTATCTTCGAAGCTCCGCTCCTCATTAAACAACTGTAAATTATCTATTATTTTAGTTTCTTGCATTTGCAATCTCCTTTCTAAAAAAACATATACCTTTGTTATCATAGTTATTATAGCATATGGATTCAGTATAATCAACATAATTGGAAATAATTATAGTTTTTTCGTTACTAGATAATGGTTTTAATGCAAAAATTATTTCAAACGTTGTAGGGGCGGCTATTAGCTCGTACGTAATTTACATCAAATTGAAATAATATATCCTAATCTAATACTTGATGAATATATATTTTTAGGGTAATTCCTTCGAAGTTATAGACGAGCATTGCTCGCCCCTACAAATTCTTTGTAGCAAAGCCTACGAAGAAAATTTCTTAAAAACTATT
>JAAVYV010000028.1 GCA_022791325.1 Clostridia bacterium | reverse complement strand
GTAGATAATAATATTTTATCAAATTGGTATCTCTTATTCAAATTTTTTATTTAATTTTTTATATCAAAATCATATTGAAAGCCTATATATTTCAATATTTTTTCTTTTTTTGCAATCCCTACGAAAAGTTTATGCTAACTTATACGTTTATTTATTATTATTATATATATTGTGTTGGTTGCTATTTTTTCTTTACTCTTTACAGATTTAGCAAAGTTCTTACTTATTTATATATTAAGTTTTAATAATTTTTTGGTATATTTATATATTTTTTTTATTTTTGTTATAGGGCTTTTTTAAGATTTTCCTAATTTTCAGTGACTTTAAATTAATTTGACCTTTTAATTTAATTTATATTAACATAAACTTGTTTTTATTTCAATAGCAAATTTATAGAAGTTTTGTCGAATATACTTTTTTCTAATATAGAACAAGGAAATTGCTTTGTCATGAGGGGCGCCGAAGATGGCGCCCCTACAACGTGAAATGTATTATTAAAAGTCGACTTTTTCTATACTACAAGAAAGTGGCTTCGTCTCTCAGACGAGCACTGCTCGCCCCTACAACTTTAATTTAAAATAGCATACTTTTCTAGTAAATAAAAAATAACGGCAATATTTTTCGTATTGCACGTTATTTTTTATTTCTCTTCACCTATTTTTTCTTTGTATTTTCCTTTCGTTTTTTATTATTTTGGCATTTCTAGTATAATGCAAAATTTGAATTGTCTTTTGTTATTCCTTCTCTTAGCTGTACTACGTTTGTTGGCTCTTCTGAGTTGTATATTTCATACATTAACTTTTCAAATACATAGTTTGTTGTGTTTGCAAGTTCTCTCGCACCTGTTCCATAATTTAGAGTGGATTCTGCTACTTCTTTGAAAAAGTTTTTATGTACCTCAAGCCTTATTCCCATATTGCTAAGCCCTCTTTCATACATTCTGAATACTGATTGCTTTGATTCTTTTTGTATACGCACTAGTGTTTCTTCTTCTATAGGATTTGTTACATGTATTTTGGTAATTCTTCCTACAAATTCTGGGGTAAAACCATATTCTATTAAATCTTCCTTCGTGTATATACTCTTTTCTGGAGATAAAATTTTAGTGTTTTTAGTTGGAGCTTTGAAACCAAAACTTTTCTCCCCTAATCTCTTTTCTTTTACTTTTTCTATTCCTGAACATGCATCTAATAAAAATATTTTTAAGTTTTTTGTTTCAAATTGAAGTTCTCTATTTTTTACTTTAATATTTATTGGCGCTCCTGATAATATTGGTAATAAAGAATCTATTACGCCTTCTCCACTTACATCCCTTCCATCTGTATTTCCTCGTGATTTTGAAGTCTTTTTTCCTATTTCATCAATAATTAGCATACCATTTTCAGCTTTTGAAAAATCGCCCTTTGACTTTTCAAATAGATTTACTAGCATTTTATCTACACTTTCTCCAACATAGCCTTCCTGGGTATATTGTGTTGCATTTTCTATTGTATATACTAGACCCATTTCTTTACAGAAACTTTCCATTGTTAGTGTTTTTCCAGTTCCGCTTCCTCCCATTATAAATTCTACACATTTTATTCCCATATAATGTGCATTATATAATGATGTAGCTATTCCTTTAATTAACTCATCTTGACCTACTACAGTTTCTTTAATGCAATCTTCTAGGTCGCTTATCCGTGGATAATTATCAAATTCATCAATTTGAAATGGTATCACTTTTTTTACTTCTCTTAACTCATTAGCCATATTCTTTTCCTCCTTTAATTAAAAAAGAAATTATTAGTTACTTTATTATACAAATTTAGACATATTATATAATATTTTACATAATATGTCTATAGTTTTTATTCATTTTTAGTGTTTTTTTCTTCTGTCTATTACATATGTGCTTCCTTGAATTGTTTTTGCTAGGTGTTTTACGGCTGCTCCAGCTTCTCCTATTTCTAGTACATTGTCAAACTTTCCATTTTCTACTTCTACTACACCAATTGATATAGAGGTTATTGGAAATTCTTCTATTATTCCTTTTCTGTTTGCTATTTGTATATAGCCTTTTTGGCTATCTTCAGCTGTGTAATATCTTTTTACATTAAAGTCAAACTCTGCTATTATATTCTGACATATATCCTCACAATTTTTCCCTGATACAATTGCTATAAAGTCATCGCCTCCTATATGTCCTACAAAGCTATCTTCTAGTTCTTTTGAATGTACATTTTTTAGTATCACTTTTGATGTAAATTTTATAATTTCATCTCCTTTTATAAAACCATATACATCATTATAGGCTTTAAAGTTATCTAAATCAAAATACATCATACAAAATTCTTCTTTATTTAATATACGTTTTTTTATTTCTGCTTGTATTTGTACATTCCCTGGTAGACCTGTTAGTGGGCTTACTCTTCTATTTACATATAATAGTTTTAATATATTAGTTATTATATAATGCAAATACTCTTCATATATTGGTTGCTTAATATAATATAACACTCCTAATTTTAACATTTCTAATTCATAAATACATTCTTTATTTTTTGAAATTATAATAATTGGTGTTATACTATTATCTTCATTATTTTTTATTTTTTTGCATATTTTCATAGTTTCATTTATATCATTACTTTCATTAACTATTATTAGTGATGGTATATTTTTTAATGCTAACTCTAAGTCTTCTTTTGCTACTTTTGTTATTCTATATTCTTTTTCTTCTTTAAATATTCTCTTTAGTTTTTCTTCTATATCTATTCCATCATCTATTACATATATTTCTTGTAACATAGGTACTCCTTATTTTTTATAGTGTTATTTCTTTTGTTATTTGTTCTGATAAACCATTTACACTGTATGCTGTTATTGTTATAGTATTCTTTCCTGGTACTAATTGTTGCTCAAGTGGTACTTCTTTTAGATTAAGTGGCTCTCCTGTGTTATCTGGATCAGTTGTTAATATTTCCCCATTTATATTCATTTCTATTTTTTGTATGTTTTCCTCATCTTTTATTGTTACTTTTATTTTATCATTTTCTTGCACTACTTCTATAGTTGGCTTTTTTGCTCCTTTAAATATTTGCTCTTTTTTTGTTTCGTTTCCTTCTTCATCTACTGCTATTATTGTAAGTGTGTTTTCTCCTTTTAGTATTGATATTTTTTCTTCTATTTGCTTTTCATTTGTTTCAGTTACTTGTACTATAGTATCTTCTTCATCATTCCAATGGTACATTATATAACTCATTTTTGTTTCATCTTTTGCTACTATTTTTACTTTTGAACCTTCTATTTCAAATTCTATTTCTGGAGCTATTTCGTCTTTTGCTTCTTTATATAACTCTTTTTGATATGTTGTTTCTTTTTTGTTTTTATCTATTATTTTTAAGTTTATTGTGTTATTTCCTGTTGGTTGGTTTATTGTTTCTACTATTTCACTTCTATTTCTTCCTTGTAGTACAATTTCTTCTTCTTCATTCCATGAGTATATTATTTTATCTATTGCTTTATTGTGTACTACTTTTAATTGTAATTTTCCACCTACTTCTGATATCTCAATTATTGGCTCTTTTTTGCCTTCTGAAACTGCTGTTATTATTTTGTATATTCCAAATATCGCTAGTATTATTCCAAATACTAATATAGCAATTGCGCAAATCTTAACTGCTGTATTTGTTTCTAGCTTTCCTGACTTTTTCTTTTTTTCTACATCTAATATTTGATTCATATTCGCACCTCATCCTTAATAAAAGTAAGAATAAAATTTCCTAAGCTTATTCTTCGCTAATATTTCTTATTTGTAGCATTTTAATGCTTACAAATAAGTTATACTTTAGTAAAATCTAATTCTTCTATAACTATCTTCTAAGGAAACTTACCTTCTTCGTTTCACTATGCACAAGTTATCTGTAACTCTTTTTCGCTTTGCTACGCATAAGTTATCCGTAAAGTCATTTCATTCATAACGGCTAACTTAACTAATGTTCGAACAACTAACTTAACTATCGTGGATAACCTTCCTAAGAATATAAAAAAATTATAGCATAACACTTTTTTAATGTAAAGTGAAAAAAGTGGAAAAAATATTATAGCCTTATCTACTATTCCTATTTATGGCTAATATAAAATATAGATGTAAATTATAACTATCTGCTTTCTTTTTCATGACCGAATTGTTCCTCTAGTTCTTCTGTTATCATTTCTATTATTTCCTTCTCTCTTGCTTTTGGATTTTCCTTTCTTTTTTCTTCATATATTTGCTCTGCCTTTTCAAAGTTTGGCTTTCCTTGTTTATAATACCCCCATTTTATTGCTAGTTGTTCATAGTCTACATTCGCTTGGTGTACATGTGATTTTGTATTTTCGATTCCATCTATATCTTCTACTTTCATATTGTCATTTTCTATAATTCTACCTTTTTCATCTTCATGCAGTTTTGCTTCTTGATATCCTTCTTCTACACTTCTATATCCTGTTTTATATTTTGAAGCTAGGTCTCTTACTTCTTTTTTCATTATCCATATATTATCTGTTTCTAGCTCTCTATCTAGGCTTTTATTTCCTTCTATTCCTTTTCCCCCTATTGTTTTTCTAGGTGAGTGATATACTTTTATCTCTCCATATTCTCCATTTTTTATGGCAAATGTTCCATTTCCTATTTTAAACCTTGAACTTACATCATCTTGCTCTACTTCTCCTTTTTGATTTACTTGGTAATTTATTTCATTTGGGTTGTTTCCCTCTTGGTAGTCTTGCTTTAAGTCTAGAGGTACTACTGTTCCGTCATTTGCTATTGCTACAAATGAGTACCTTGTTGTATTTACTTTTGCTTTTTTCCCTGTTTTTGTATCTACTAGGTTATCTCTATGATCTGATTCTATTATTCCCATTTTTATAAATTTTTTGTTTTTAATTTGTGGAAGTTTTTTATCATCTCTTAATACTTGTTCTAGTGTTTTCATATCAGTTACTTTGCTTCCCATTTTCATTTCTTGCTTTATATTTATATCACTTTTTGTGCTTAGCTTCTTAGGTAAATTTATCATCATATTTATATTTGGAATTCTACTTTGAGTTTTCTTTTTTTGCTCATCTTCTAATTTTTCTTTTAGACTTATAGTTGCTATTGATGTTATTTCATATTCTCCTTCAATTCCTAATGCTTTTTCTATTAGGTCTTTTTCTTTTTCATTTTCTTCTATTAATGATATTTCTTTCTTCATTAAGTCTATACTCATTACTACATCTCTTATTTGTTTTCCAAGCTCTTCTTCTATTTTTCTTTCTTTGAATAATATATTGTTCTCTTTTATCTTTTTATTGAAGGTTCCTATTTGGGTTGTACCTAAATAATATTTTCCGTTTATCTCCTTCATCTACTAAGTATAAACCTAATACTTTACCTTTTATTTTTAGCCTTTCCATTAAGTATATATCTTTTACTGTCTCATATTCTTGCGTATCTTTTAGCTTTTTTTCTATTTTCTTTATATCATTTATAAATTTTCTATCATCTAGTATAAATCCTATTAAATTATTTTTTATGATATCTATTATTATACATTCTTCTTCTTTTCCAATTAACTCTTCATCATAATAGTCTCCTAAGTCTTCTATATATATGTTGTAGGCTTGTTCTATTTCTTTTCCTACATAATATTTTTTATTATTTGTTTTCCCTATTATTTTTATTCTTTTCTTTTTTCCTATTAAGTTTTTTAAATTCATATTATCACCTAGTTTTATTATATATTACAAATAAAAAATTGTAAACTATTAAAAAAGGAGCTGTAAAAAAAGTATGTCAAATGGGACGGGGGATATTGACACACTTTATCTTTTAAAGATGTGTCAATATCCCCCGTCCCATTTGACATACTTTTTTTACAGCCCCTTTTTTATATTATTCTTTTACAAATGACATTACAAACTTATTGTTTTCTAATAAATTTACTAATATTTTATAATTATACTTTTCACTATTTTTATTATCTCCATCTTCTAAACTTACTTTATATATATATGTTGGAGCTAATTTATAACTATATGCTTCAAATTTTACTTTATTATGTTTGAACATTTTTTCTTTTACATCTTTTTCAAAATCTTCTAAGGTTGCATAGTAATTTGATTTAAATTTGGTTTCTAATAGTTCGTATGCTAATTCATAGTCTCCCATATTTACCATATTGAAAAATTTGTTTATATTTGCTTTTACCTTTTCTTTATTTTCTAACTTATTATATTCTTCTATATCCTCTTTATTTATTATAGTATAATTATCTAATCTTAGTTTATATTCCATAATTCCAGTATCTTTAAATATATAAGTATCTCCATATTGGTCTTTACATATAAATTCAGTATAGTTGTCATTTTCTTTTGAGGAATAATCGCTTAATTCTAATAGCTGATAATTTTTATCAGATTTTTCTATATATTCTTTATACTTTTCTAATGTTGGATATTTTCTATTTTTATATTCTTCATCTAATAATTCATACGCCTTTTCCACATTTCTCGCTACTATACTTCCATAATCATATAGGTAATATTGTGCCATTGTGTGATTTGTTATTACTTTTTTTACATATTCATTATTATCATTTTTTTCAATATATTCTATTCCATCTATATTAAATTCATTTTCAATACTATTTTCATCATATCCTTTATTTTCAATATATTCCCCAGAGTATATTGAAAAAGTTTTATTGTATGAATCTGTCTTTACTATTAACTTATACTCTTTTAAATCGTCTAATAATCCATTTATATAATATAAGCTTGTGTTAATATTTTTTTCGACAGTATACATATTTTTTATTGTAAAATTATCATTTTTATATTGTTCAAACTTTTCTGCTATATTTGTATTATCTAATTTCAAGTACTCTATACATTCTTTATCTAATATGTCTTGTAAAATATTTATGCCTTCATTGGTATATTGTTTTATCACTTCTTTTTTTTCTTTTTCTGTTTCAATATCTACAACTCCTAATTGTTCTATATCTGCATTTAAGTAGTTAATAGCATTATAATATTTGTTTAATATAGTTTTTACCATATAATATTCGTCTTTTTCTGTTACTTTATCAATTTTAGTAAAATCTATATGTCCGGTTTTCTTTATGTTCAAGTATTAATTTATCTTTTAATATCAGAAGTGCTATAGTAATAATTATTATAATTATAATAATTGCTAATATAATATATAGTAATGTGTTCTTTTTCAAGCAATTACCTCCTTTTTATTTTCCTGTAAATGAGAAGTGCATGTAGTCTTTTTTACTTTTCCAGTCTCCTCCCCAGCCCCAGCCAATTGATTTAAATGCTTTTACAAGAACACCATCTGTTGGTATTGAATATTCATTTTGTCCTGGTTTCCAGAAAGAACCTGCATCTACTTTTCCACTACTTGGATATACACAATAATTTTCTTTTACATTTATATCTACCGCTAGACCTAGTGAATGTTGAGACATTTTACTTGTTCCACTTACTTTTCTCCAGCTAAATCCTTGTATTTCATATACCTTAAATCCTGCATCTTGTGCTTCTTGAAGTACTTTTCTTAAATTATCTACTATACCTTTATGTACTGTAACTTTTGCTGTCGTTTTTGTTCCATCTTTTCTAGTTATAGGTACATCTACTGTAACTATATATTGATTTATTCCCTCTCTTGTTGTTGGAATTCCATTTGGGAATAAGTCTTTTAAGTCTCCTGGTGGTTGTACTGTCTCTCCTCCAGATGATTTTCTTAAATCTTCTAAAGATCTCATATCAGTATGGAATACGTGTGTATTAGGGTCTGTAAACAAATATATATATTTTTTATGTTTTTGGTCTTTACTAATTGGCATTCCTGCTGATATAGCAGATTTTTTGGTTCTAAAGTATACTGCTCCGCCCAGTAGTATCTCCTCCTGATATTACCGCATCTACTCCTTTTTTAGTCTTGTCTGTAATATCTTCATTTTTAATTTTGTCTAAAGCTCCATTCCAAACTGGTGAAAACTGACTTGGTTGATATACAACTTCTTTAATTGTGTTTGGCCACTGACTACATTTTACTCTGTTTAGTATTACACATGCAACATGCCCTATTTCTTCTGCACTACTTCCTCCCGCTTCTGCTTGACATATTCTATATAATAACATTAAGTCGTCATCTTCTACATCATCCATATCTTCATCATAATCAATCTCTGGTGGTCCTATTGGAACTTGATCTTCTTCATCATATTCATAATCTACATCTTCATTTTCTGGAAATCCCATTAAGTATTTTATATGGTCTACTATTCCTGTCATCTTTGTTTTATATTCACTATTTAATTCATCTTTTTCTTTGTTCCCACTATCTCCTTGTAAACCTTCTCCTAACAATTGATATAGCATTTGTAATCCACTTGTTAACCTATTTAATGGTGCGTCTTTGTTAGTTGAATTTGGAATAAGATATTCTACATTTATTCCTGATTCTTTAAATTCTGCATACTTTATACATTTTTCTACTTTATCTTTATCTTCATAACAGTTATCTTCCACACATTTTCCTGTTTCATTTCTAAGTAGTCCTAAAAATTGTTTAGATTTTTCTACATGGTCTTCATCTTTTTGCGGTAATTTTACATATTTAGTTGTGGTTTTTGTTTTTGTTATTGTAGTTATAACTTGTATTAATAAGTTTGTACCAGACCAGTATTCATCTGGATATGTAGTTTCATATACTCCATTAGATACCATTACGTTATGAGGACTGCCTAAATGATGATCTGGTAATGTTCCTGGCCCACAATTAACTTCTGTAGTATTACTATTTGGACCTTCTTTTTCCATTTGCTTCACATATTCAAATTTATCATAAAAACTCCATGTGTTTGCCTCTTTTATTTCTAAATGTGGAGTCATTTCAGTAGTAATTGTTTCATATATATTAGTAACTGTGTATGAATTAGTTACAGTTGCACCTGATCTTGCACTGCTAGACTTATTTATATAGCTTTCATATTTTTTTTGTTCTTCTTTAACTATAACCTCCATTGTAGTATCATCTTGCACTACAAGCATTATTTCTGTTTCTCTTGCAAGTTTTGCTACATGGTATACAAACTCTGGGTTTTCTGTTATCATACATAGGTTTATTAAAAATTCATATGGCATTGTATATTTTTCTATGTAATCTTTATAGTTCATATGTACTACTTCATTTACTGTTGTAACTTTTTCAGTAACTGAGCCATTAAGTCTTTTTTCTATGGTTTTTAATTTTGCAATTTCTAATTGTCCGTTTTCATCTATTGTATATTTATATCTTAATTTTCTTCTATCTTTTTCTTCTGTACTATTTACTAATTTTTCAAATTTTTCTGGTGTCTCATAAGACATTTGTACATATTTATCTTGATCTACTGCTTCTAAATACAAATCATCGTCTATTCCTACCATATTTCCGTCTTTGTCTTTCTCTGGGGTTCTATATATGTATACTGCTCCATCTATTTCGTATTCATTATTTGGGTTTACTAATTTCTTTCCCCCTACTCTTTTTATGTTTCTTAAATGTGTAGATTGAGTAATTAAATCTGCTCTTATAAATTCTGATATATATTTTTCTATTATGTCTTTTTGTTCTTTATAACTTTTATCTGATAATATTTTATCTATAAGTTCTCTTTCTGTTAGTTTTTTATCTTCTTCTGGTATTTCAAAATCACCTAATAATTTTAATGAATGTAGTGATATTCCCATATCTGCTAAGTTTCTTACATATTCATCTACTAATTTGCCCTTCCTCTGCTGGCCGTGTATTACTGTCAGTATATTCAATATCTTCATCTAATTTTATCCAATAATCATTTGTAAGCCAGTTCCAGAAACTTTGTACTGACCTTATTAACTTAGAACCAAGTTCTACTATTTTATCTAAAACTGCTTTTAATACAGTTAAAAAAGTTGATACTATAACAATTATAATTAATATCCAAGCACAAGACATTATTAGTAGCTTTTTTATATTCTTTTTGCCCATTTTACTTTTTGCTAATTTTGCTGCACTTTTAGCAGCTTCTGCAACATTGCCTGAGCTTACACTAGCTGCTAATTTTGCTGCTTCTGTTGCTGTTTGTGCTGTTTCATTAATCTTTTGGGATATTTTACTTTCATTTTCTTTATTCGAATTATTATTTTCACTTATATTTGCTCCTGCATTGCCTGTTGTTTCTCCACTACTGCTTCCTCCACTACTTGCCATTCGTTATCACCTCTTTCCTATCATTAATCTTATTTTTTATAAATCTATTTCTATTTTTTCTCTTTCTTTTGTATTTTGCTCTTTATATTGTTCATAATTTAATATGATATCTGAAAAACCGATTTTTTTTGTTTCATCTACTGGATTATATCTTTTATTAAATCTAATTGAAAATGTTGTTGTTTCATAGCTAGATAACTCGTAAAAGATATCTGATACTTCTGCAGCAAATGAAGAATATTTTATATTGTTTCTATCTAATAAATATATAGTTTTAGAGTTTAACAATGTATCTAACATTATTGTATTTTCCGTATTATTTTTGAATTCAAACTCATACGTTTCATAATCTAAATAAATTTCTTGTTTTAATACTTTTATACTTATTCCATTTTTTTCACTTTCTTTTTTTATGCTTTTACTTGTTATTAAACTGTTTATATTTAATTTGCCATCTTCTTTTTCTACTGTTATATAGTCTTTATAGTCTCCTGTTGATTGTACACTTCCTGTAGCCATTATGTCTTCATATAGTGTTACTATATATGTGTTAGTACTGGTTGAATTTTTGTAATTTTCAATTTTTGTTGTTCTTGGATTTTTAAAAATTATATTATAATAGTTATCACAAAACTTCTCTACTGTTGGGTAAAGTGCTTCTTTACAACCATCTGTAAGCATATTATATGCTTCCTCTATTTTTCCATAATTACATGTTTCTACAAACTTCTCTATTATTTCCACATTATTAGTTGTAACTTTTTCATTTACCTTTTCCCCTGTAATAATTGAAGTCGTTGGAAGTTTTTTTTCTTCTGAATTTGCATTGTTACTTACATTTGGCATATTTTGCTTTGCTATATTTTCTTTTGCTATATTATTTAATATGTGTAGAACTAAAAAGCAGAAGACTACTATTAATGCTATAATAATAATTACCTTTCTGTTTCGATTCCACATTCTTATTATATTATTCATCTTAGGTAGCCTCCTACTTTTTATATTTTAATTATAACTTTTC
This sequence comes from Clostridia bacterium, assembly GCA_022791325.1. Taxonomy (GTDB): domain Bacteria; phylum Bacillota; class Clostridia; order TANB77; family CAG-508; genus UMGS1663. The sequence continues at coordinate 27,830 of JAAVYV010000028.1, read as the reverse complement.
TTTTACCTATTGTCTGTTGCCTGTTGGATTACTTGGTTTGCTTGGGTTATTTGGCATTGGGTTAGAAACATTATCTGGAGTCACTGGTGGTCTTCTTGTGGTTCTTGTACTATTTCTTGATGTTCCTGTTTGATTTCTACTATTATTTCTTGTTGTTGACCTTGACTCTTGTCTGCTTGCTCCCCTTCCTCTAGAATTATTTGCTTGCTCACTTGTTCGCGTTCCCGAATCTGAATTCGATTGTGTGGTTTGCTGTGGTCTTGACCCTGAGCTTGTTCGTGTTCTTGTTCCTGAGCTTGTGTCTGTTCTTGACCCTGAGCTTGACTGTGGAGCTGATTGTAGTGTTTGTGATTCTCTTACTGTATTTGCATTACTTTGCTGTGCTCTTGCAGTTGCTCTGGCTCTACTACTATTACTTTGTACAGGTTGTGATGGCCCCGAACTTGTTCCTCTTCTTTTTAAGTTATGTCTTTGTCCAACTTGTGCTTTCATTACGTTTAATACATAGTCTGCTTGTTTTTCAGCCTGTGTTTCGCTCATTCCTTTATTCATAAATTCTTGTGTGAAGTCTGCTTTTCTACTGTTGAATTTCTTTTCATCTCCTAATACTTCTGATGTTATATTTCTATCTTGTGCAAGTAGTGCTATTTTAGCAGCTTGTGGTGCTTCTACTCCAAATTCTTCTGCCTTTCTAGCTCTGTAAATAGCTGATATATCAGTCATTCCTTCATTTGCATATGCTCTTACTCTATTCATTTCTTCTTTTAATTGTGCTGATGAAGCTGCTTGTCCATTATGGTCTGCAACCCATTTGTCTCTTACATATTGCTCTGTTGATTGGTCTTTCATAAATGCTCTTGCGGTTGCTCTGTCTTGTAAGTTTGTATTTCCTCTAAATGTGTCTATAGTATTACGTGTTCCTTCTGCTACTCCGCCTATTACGCCTCCTACTTTGTCTGCAACAGCTTTTCCTGCTCCATAAGCTTTTTCTGGCATTCCTGTAATTGAGTCTGCAACATTTCTTCCTTCTCTAATTCCAGATCTTGTTCTAGCTATAACATCTCCTATTCCATTTCCTGAAGCTAAACCACTTGCTAGACCTACCATTCCTCCTGCCATTGTTCCTGCTACTTTTCCAGTAAGTTTAGCTCCTGCTAACATTGTTCTAGCAGTACCTTTTAGAGCTTTTACTCCCATTCTTCTTACTCCACCATGGGCATTAGTAACATTTCTTAATCCTTGCCCTGCTGCTCCTAGTACTGTTCTTATTCTTCCCGCTTGTCTTATATCATTATCTATATTTCCTTGTCCACTTTCTTGTTGTCCGCTTTCTTGTTCTGCTTCTTGATTATTTCCTAATCTTCTATTTTCTAACTCAGCATACCTTGCTTGTGTTTGTGCATATTGATCTGGGTTTAAATACATATCATTATTATCTGCATTATCTAATTGTCCTCTTAGTCTATTATATTCTTCATTTTCTTCATCTGATAAATTGTTTTCTGCAAGTTGTGCTCCTACTCCTCCTATTGTATTATTTCCTTCGCCTTCGTTAGCACCACTTTCATCTAATGAGTCTCCCATGTCTAAGTTATGATTTTCTGCATAATCTATACCACTTGTTCCATGATGTCTTTCATACCTAGGTGGTTTATTTGCTTCTTGATTACTTGCTCCTGCATTTCCACCTTTTGCCCCTGAAGAACTATTTCCTCCTGAAAATAGTGCACCTGTTGTAAAGCCTGCTAATGCTCCCATTGTTCCTAAAGATCCACCTTCCATACCAAATAGTTTCCTTAATATTTTTTCTGCTACTGAAACAAATGCTATTGCTGCTATTGCATAAATTAAATTTACTTTAGCTAAATCCATTGCTACTCCACCTACAAATATCATATATAGCATTAAGTGGAATGGTTGGATTAATGCATTATATACATATTCTTTAAGCCACATATTAAAAGCTTGTGCACTTCCATTTTTCATTTTATCTAATGGATATGTAAGTGCTACTAATGGTGCTATTATTGTTAAAAATGCCATCATAAGTACCCTTTTTAAATAATGCCATGTAAATATACATGTGTAATATATTAAAAATAAATATATTATTAAATATGCACATCTTTGTACTGTATCTTTAGACTGAACCATAAACCTTGCTGCACCCATAATGTTAGTTTCATATTTTTTTCCATTATCGACACCTATGACTACACTACTAGATTGTTGACTACTTCCTGTTAGAGCTTTATTTACCGAGTTTACCATTACTAATGTAAATGACATTATGTAGTGTAGAAAGAATATTATGCAAAGCGCTATTAGCCAGTCTGTAAGCATTGTTTTATATTTCGCTTTGTCACTTGCTGTACTACATAGCATAATTCTAATACCTACATATACTAATACACATAAAAGCCCTACTATGGCTAAATTTCTAAGTGCTACGTACCACCCTGCTACTGTATTTTGTAATATTGCTGCTGAACCATTTATTCCATACGCACTATCGGCTGCAGTCCATGTTGGTTTTATGAAATTTATATCTAAGTATGGTACTTTATTGCTAAAAATTTCCTCTGGTGAATATTCTATAATTGGTACTTGATATGTATTGCTATTTGTAAACCATCCTAATTCTAAATCACTTTCACTAACTGATATTGTTGCATTTTCTGAGCTTTCTTTTATTCTATTATCATTAGAACCTTCATCTACTAGTATTTTAGAGTCAAATATGCTTTCTCCTGCTGCCATTTGCCCTGTCATTGACCATTGTAATAATGACTGTACAATATCTCCAATTGAAGCTACTAAGTCTAATATAGGGTTTATTAATACGCCACCTATAAAACCTGCATGTGAATAAGTTGGAACTATGAAATTAATACAAAGTACCATAAGTATGGCTATTATTGTCTTTTGTACTGTACCTTTTTTTGCAAATTTTTTCATTGCTTACTTTTTCCTCCTAGTATTCATTTCTATTTTTATTCATACTTACCAACTTATTTAAGTTTGTTTCAACAAATTGAAATTCCTTTGCAGTTGGCCTTATCTGTATTATTGCTGTATCTGCTCCTACTTTTAATAGTCCTTCACCTTTTTGGCAGGTAACTAGAAATCCTGCTTCTCCAGAACTTAGTTTAAATACTTCTCGTAAGTATTCTATTTCGGATTTATCTTGTGCTAAAAATAGCTTTGTATCTGATGATGTTAATACTGCTTGTGCTTCTGGTTTTTCATAAAAGTCTTGGAACCTTTGTGAAATAATTGCTAGTGAAACATTTCTTTTTCTTGCACGACGTGCCATTGTGTTTAAAAAGTCTACGGCTTCTGGGTATGGAAGAAGCATCCATGCTTCGTCTACTAAAACTCTTTTCTTATATGCTTTTGTTCTGTCTTCACTATTCTTTTTAACATATTTTTCCCATATCCATGAAAGTAATATTTGTTGTGCTAAAGGCCTTGCAAACCTTTCTTCTAGTTGTGATATGTCTAAGTTTATAAATAGTGTTCCATCTAATAAGTCGAATGTAGATTGCCCATCAAAGTATGCCATTTGCCCATTATATTCTCTTACATATTGTTTCATAACTTTTATTAAGTAGCTGTAATGAAATTGGTAGTCTATGTTTGTATTTTCTTCTGCTTTACGAAGTATTCTTTTATACCATGAACCTATTGTTGGCATTTGCTTCTTTTGTTTCCCTAGTACATCTTGTACATTTTCTGTGTTTGATTCATATAAGCTATTTGGATCACTAGTAATTCTTGCTTCTGCATATTCTTCTGAAACTGATTCTGAAATAATTTGCTTTGTAAGCTCATTTACTTCTGTACTTCTTGTACTACCTCTTGCCATAGTAAGTAAAGCTTGTGTTACGTCTTCTACTTTGTTTTCTACATTTACTATACTTCTTGATTTTCCTGTAATTTCGTCTTTTATTACTTCTGATTCTATATCAAAAAGGTTAATTACTGTTTGTGATGTTGGGCTTATTACAACATTTATTCCACCTAAGCTTTCTGCAACTATTGAGTATTCTCCTTCGGCATCTAATGCTAAACTTTGTATTCCCATTAAAACTGCACTACGTGAAATTAATGTTTTCATAGTAACTGATTTTCCTGCACCTGATTTTGCGAATATAACCATATTATAGTTTGTAAGAGAACCATGGAAGTTGTCAAACAAAATTGGTACTCCTGTTTGTTTGTTAAAACCTAATGGTACTCCTGTTGGATGTCCTACTTCTGATGTTGTGAATGGAAATACTGTTCCCATTGAACGTCTATCAAATGTATGTGTTTTCTTTATTTTATTTTCCATTAATGGTAAGTTACTTTTAAATGCTTCTTCTTGCATTCCCCATGTACTTTTTATATCTATTAAGCTTTTTGACATTTCTGATGCTAAAAGTTTTGTATATCTATCTAAGTCTTCTAGGCTATATGCAAATAGTGTAGATACTATTGATGCTTCAAATAGTTTATTGTAACCTGCTGCTATTTCATCTCTTAATTGTTCTGCTTCCCACCTTTTTTGACCTATTGTACTTTCTCTGTTTATATTTCCTCTATCTGCTGCAACAATTCTTTCTGTTTCTAGCTCGTTTATAACCCTGTTTAGTTCACTTTGTGACCTAGACTCTGGTATAGGGTTTATATATATTGATGTATTTATATCACCAAACATATACATATCTCTAAATAGTTCTGGGAATGTTGCCATTCTAGGAAGTGTTGATACATAGAAACTTCTTGCATACCTTTTAATATTTGATATTATTTCTAAATGGTCTATATTACTTGCATCTATTCCAGCTGGTGCTATTAACTCTTTAATTGTTTTCTTTTTTAATATTTGGTATTCATCTGGTTTTGTGTAATCGTTATTAAGCTGTTTTTGTTTTTCTAGTTCTTTTTTGTTTTTCTTTGCCACTTCCCTTTCCTCCTTCTTCTTTAGTTTCTTCTTTTAATTTTTCTATTGCATCTACTGCTATGTCTTCACCTATTAATTGTGCATTTTCTGATATCATTAATTCTGCAAGTTCTCCTATTAAGTCTCTTTCTTTTAATCTTTTTTCTTGTAAAGCTTTTTGTTTTTCTGTTCTTGCTTCTGTAACTTTTTGTTGTGCTAGTTCTAATGCTTGGTCTTCTATTTGTTTATCTAACGCTCTCATTTGTTTGTCTACTACATCTGGTGCTGTTGAGTATAGTTCATCATATCCTGCTTTTAGTGCTTTTTCTAAGCCATATACTTCTGCTTCATCACGGTTATACGCTACATATAGTAGTTCGACTAACTCGTTAGAATCCATTATTCTAGAATTTATTCCACATACAGCTAAAGTTCTTACTACTGATTGTGCTCTTGTATATAGTTCTGAAAATGCTAAACTTCTTTGCTCTTCTTTGTCAAATGAATTATCACCTAATTCTTCTACAAAGTATGGTATTACTACATAATACTTTTTATTTAATACATTTTTGTTTGAGCTCATTTTTTCTGTTGAATAGATAATATCTTTTCCATATTCATATAAGTTTTTTTGTTTTGTTAATTCAAAATATGCTCTATTTAATTGCTCTTGTGTATAACTTTCAGACTTTATCATTTGCTTATATTTCGTTTCTTGTTTTTCTAGTGCATTTTCTATTTCTTTTACTTTTTCTTTATATGTTTGTATACTGTTTTCTAAGTTTATTGTTCTTGTTTGTGTATATATTTGTACTGGATGCCTTAAAGTATTTAAAAATTGTAAAAAGCCTTCTTCTACTGAGTTTTTTTCTACTTCTGACATTAAGTCATAGTTTATTCCTTGGCATTCTACTACCATTATGTACCTTTTTCCATCTTTTTGTGATATCATGTTATCTATTACTGTGTCAAATTCCATAAAATCTAGTACAGAAGCTGTTCTATATTCTTTAAACTTTTTAGATTTAGGTGCTTTATTATTATTTTGTACGTCTTTTTTCTCTTCTTCCTCTTTTTTATTCATTTTTGATGTCATAAATACTATTCCTAGTACAATTAATAACATTATCATTATGCCTAATATTATCATTAAAATCATTGTTAGTAGTTTTATACTATCCATTATTTTTCTTCCTCCTTAGTGTTTAAATATATTTTACTTCCGTTTTTTTTGAACATTATGGCTCTTTTTATTATATCATCTATATTTTCTCCACCAACTTTTTTTGTAAACTTAAGTATTCCTATTGTTGGTATTTTAAATGTTCCTATTGCAAAACCCATTAATGCTAATATTCCTACTATTATTAACCCAACTATTGTTAATTTCATAGCTGAACAAATAAAGTAGAATGGTAGCCCGAAGTGCTCCTCCTATCATTGTATAAATCAAACTCTTTCCAGAAAATATAAATAAAATTCTTCCTTCACCTTTTACATTTCTAGGTATATTATATGTTCCCATATAAACTTCCCTCCTATTTTTGCTTTTGTTTAATTAGTTATAATTACACTTGATTATATTATAACAGATAAAGTCATAAAATGTAACAAAAAAACAAAAAAAAATGCATTTTTATGCATTTTTAATGTTTTTGTAATATGTTTGTTATTATTTTGTAAAAAAGCAGTACCTGTAGCACTGCTTTTTATTATATCTACTATGTAATTATTTGTTAAATGCATTAGCCATATTGTAAACAACATTTACTATTGTTGTAGATGCGAATATTAAAATTGCACCAACTAAGTATGGTATCATTGTTTTTTTGTATTCTGCTTTTTCTTCTGCACTACCTATCATATATTTAATACCTAATATTAATAATATAACTACTGCAACAACTATACCTACTGTTTGCATAATTGTTACTATCGTAGCGCCTAAATTAACAACTTCATCTGCATTTGCTGCTTGATTTCCTTTTCCAATTGTTTGTATTTGTTGTTCAATTGTTGAAGAAGCTAATACAATATTTGAAAGTGTTGCTACTACCATAAATATAACTAACATCATAGATACTATTTTAATTTGTTTTTTCATAATTTTCCTCCTTAAAATTTTCATTACTACTTTAATTATAATATATATTTTTCTATTTTTCAACTACTTTTCAACTTTTTTTTTACTTTTTTTACTTTTTTAGTGCTTTTTATTATCTTAAATCTTATTAAGTTGCATCTTGTAATATCGTTACTACTATTCTCCATATTGCAAATGCTCCAAATACTACTACGCAACCTATAACATAAGGTATCAATGCTTTTTGTACTTCCGCTTTTCCTTCTGCACCTTCTATTATAAATTTTACGCCCATTATTGCTCCTAGTATCACGGCAATTACAATTCCTACTACTAGTAACACATTATATATTGTATTAGATATTTCTTTTAATTCATCTTTTCCAAATGCCTTTATGCCATCTGCATTTGTAGTGCCTTTTTCTATAAATGATTTTCCATCATTTACAACTTCTCCCGCTGTAGTTGCTCGTACACTGCTGATTGGTGCTAATATAATTGCTATTATCATTAAAATATATAATATTCTTTTTATTTTCATTTGTTTCCTCCATTTCTTTTTCTATTTTTATTCAATTATATCCTACTTACAACACTAAATATTATTGATACAAATGTTCCCACTCCTACTAGTATAATCATTCCTACAATCATTGGTATTATTGTCTTTTTATATTCAGCTTTTTCTTCTACACTTCCTACCATATATTTCATTCCTAAAAACATACATGCTATAACACTTATAACTACTCCTACTATTAATATAGTATTGTATATTTTTTTAGCCATTGCAAATGGTGCTAAATAGTCTGATGCTGTTAAGTCGTTTGGTTTATAGTCATCTGGTTTTATATCTTCTGCACTTGATGAAGGAGTATAGGTTATTTTTCCTGTACCTCCACATTGTGTACATCTAACTAATTTATTTTTTATATAATTATATACTTCTCCAGTTCCATTACATATAGTGCAGTTTCTTGTTGCTGATTGTACATTACTAATTGGTGCTAATATAATTGCTATTATTAGTAGAATATATACTATTTTTATTATTCTTCTTGTTTTCATTTGTTTCCTCCATTTCATTTCCTATTCTTATTTAATTATATCTTACTTTTTTATGTTTTTCAACATTTTTCAGTTGTTTTATTAAATTTGCTTATTTTTACATTTTATGTTATACTTTATTTGTAACTATTAGTTGTATTCTTTTGCTATAGCTTTAGGAGGTATACTTTATGGGCATAATTGGAACTATAATTGAAGTTATTTGGTTTGTACTCGTTTCTATTTTTGATGCTTTTTTGCACCTTATTTTTGGTAGCATTTTTTGCTTTATCTTTGTACCATTATTTATAGTATTCGCATTAAGCATTATTGTGGGAATAATAGGCCTTATATTGCAATTTATTGGCTTCATTTTAAGTTTATTTGATCTTTAATATTTTAACTTTTACAAGGCAAAAGAAAAAAGAATGGTCATTTCCATTCTTTTTTTATTGTAAATTTTTCTATTCTACTTTTATTAGAACGTTCTTTATTTCATTTTTTGCTTTTCCTTTTATCTTTTTTGGCTATGCCTTCTTTATAGTACTTTGCTATTAATTCATCTAATTCTATACTTAGTTTGTATGTTATATTGTAATCCTCATGGTTTATTATGCTTTCGTTTAATTTTTCTCTCAATTTACAAATTTCATCATTTAACATATAACATCTCTCCTTTTTTTGTATTTTTTTCTTTTGTATAATACTAAAATACCATATTTTTACATTTTAGTCAATAAAAAAACGCCATTTTTAGGCGTTTTTGATAATTTTCGTTTTACTTTTTTCTACTTTTTTTTGCATGTTTCGACATTTTGTTTTATTTTATGTTCACAACCGACATTATGCTATTTTTTTCATCAAATATCTCTTTTAGAATTTCTTTTGTATATTCTAAGCTTACTGTGTTATATTGTTCTATATAGTCAAATGAATTTATTCCTTTAAAATAGTCTGATAAAAACATCCTTGCTATATCTGCTACATTATTATATTCTACTACATAGTCTCCATAAACTTTTTTCTTTATTCTTTCAAAATATTCACTATCCATATTTTGTTTTAGATTTTCGATTTCTTGTTTTAATTCTTCTTTTACTCTGTTTGGTTCTTTCGATTGCCCTGTTAGCATTACATGGGCATAATTATCAGTAAATTCATAATCCATATCTAATGGAGCTAATAGCATACCTTCATTATACATTTTTTGATATAATGGTGAACTTTTACCTACAAGCATATTCATTAATATTTCTACTGCTATATGCCTTTTTACTTTATCTTTACCTAGATTTTCGTCTTTAAAGCCTATTAAGAATATTGGTTTACTTACTGGCATATTTGTTTCTTTATTTTTCTTGTTTATACCTTTTTCACTTTCTGGATATATTCTTTTTATTTCTCCTTGAGGTTCTTTTTCTACTATTCTATTTTTTATCTCTTGTAGTATTTCTTCTGGTTTAAATTCTCCACATACTACTAGTACCATGTTCGATGGATTATAAAATGTATTATAGCATTTATATAAAACATCTTTATCTATTTTACCTATAGATTCTACAGTTCCTGCTATATCTATTTTTACTGCATTTTCTTTATACATACAGTCTAATGCATTCATATATAACTGCCACCCTGGGTCATCGTCGTACATTCCTATTTCTTGTGCTATTATTCCTTTTTCTTTTTCTACATTTTGCTCTGTGAAATATGGATGTTGCACATAATCCATTAATTCATCTAATGCTTCATAGAAATTATTTGTTGTTTCAAATAAGTATGCTGTATGATTATTGGTTGTATATGCATTTGCATCTACTCCTAATGACATTAATACGTCTAAACTATTTTTTCCATTTTCTTGTTCAAACATTTTATGTTCTAAAAAATGTGCTACTCCATCTGGTACAAATACTTCTTCTTCTGTTTTTGGCATTATAAATCTGTTATCTATTGAACCAAAGTGAGTTCCCCATATTACATATTTCTTTTTTGTATTTTCTTTTGGGATTATTATAATAGTTAGGCCATTTTCAAGTTTTTCTATATAGGCTTTTTCTTTTATTCTTGTACTTTCTATTAATTTCATAGTTTCTCCTTTCAGAAATCAGAGGTCGGATGTCGGATGTCGGATTTAGGTAATTTTGTAGAAAGAGTGGAGGACTAATAGTCTCCCCTACATCTCTTTATTTTCAGTTATTATCCCTTAAGTTGGTAACATTGCCTTTTATTGTAAGGGCTTAGTCTTTTTAAAACCTCTACATATAAGTTTTTTATTGGCTTCCGATTAGGAACCGTCCCCAATCTACCTTGTTTACTAATTTTTCAAAAAATAAATTGTATTCATTTTTACATTCTTAGCTACTTCTACTATTTGCTCTTTTGTCACTTTTTCTATTTTTTCTTTGTATTCTTCTGTTGTTATATTGGTATTTGCTAGTTCTTGACCAAAGTAGTAACTAATTTCTGTATCTTGCTCTTCTGGTATATTTTCTATTGTTGATATTATTAAGTTTTTAGCATTTTGTATGTCTTCATCATTAAATTTTCCATTTTCCATGTCTTCTAATTGTTCTTTTATTATTTCTAGTGCTTTTTCATAGTTTTGTATTTCTATTCCTGCTCTTATTATTATGTTTTGTTTTCTTTTTAAGTAATTTGACCCTACTGTGTATGCCAAACTTGCCTTTTCTCTTACATTTTGGAACATCTTTGAGTTTGCTCCTCCTCCTAGTATTGTGTTATAACACATTGTTATATAGCTTAGGTTTTCTATATTAGATGTTACATCTAGTCCTAATACTAGTTTTCCTTGAGTTACATCCATACTTTCTTCTACTATTTTTTCTTGCTTATTTACATCTTTTTGTTCTTCATTTAGTTTTATTTGCCTTTCTTGTAGTTTTCTTATGTTTTGATTTTGTTTTACTGTTTCTATTATATTTTCTGGCAAAATACCTGATATAAATATGTCTATTTTACATGTTTTTATAAGTTCTATATAATAATTATATAGTTCTTCTGATGTTATATTTTCCAAGTCTTCAATATATCCATATTTATATAAACCATATGCTTTGTTTTTGTACATTTCTTCTATACATCTTTCCATAGCATATGAACCTTTATTATCTATTTTTCCCTCTATAATTTGTTTTATATTTTGTTTTTCCCCTTCGACATATTCTTCTTTAAATTTGCCATTTTCTACTAATGGGTTAAATGCTATATCAAATAATATGTCAAAACTTCTTTTTAATAGTTCTTCTTTTTGTGGTAAAAACTCATCATTTATTGATTCTAAGTAAAATTTTATTGTTTGATTATCTCCATTTTTTTCTATTCCACAATCAAAACTTGCTCCATACATTTCTTCTAAATTTTTACTTAAAATTTCTTGTGTGGGCATATTGTTCGTTCCTCTTCTTAGAATAGCTGATAGTAACGCATTTTTTGTTACATTTTCTCTAGTTAGTGGAACACTTAGAAATATGGCTAGTAAATTTGTTTTAAATTTATTCGTTTCTATTTTGTGAAGCTTTATGCCTTGTTTTAGTTGTATAGTTTCATTTGTCATTGTTTTTTCTCCTTTTTCTTTTTTCCCATTTTGGACGTTGCTACACATCTTCCATCTGTAACTCATTTTACTTCGAACAACTGAAAAGTTCTTCTAGGCATCAGTCCCTTTTGGGTATATTTTTTCTATATTTTTCTATATTTTCTAACATTTATATTATAGTACAAAAAAATAAAAATATACAAGGCATTCTTGTACATTTTTTTGTTTATTTTTTTATTGTTAATGTTTTATATATTATCTAGCTTCTAATTTAATTTTTGTTTTACTATTTCATTTATTATTTTTCCATCGCCTGCTGGTCCTACTTTTTCTTTTACTGCTTTCATAACTGGTCCCATTTCTTTTATTGTTGTTGCTCCTGTACTTTGTATTACCTCATCAATTATTTTTTCTAATTCTTCTTTTGAAAGTGGCTTTGGTAAATATTCTGCTAATATTTCAATTTCTTCATTAATTTGATTGATTAATTCTTCTCTTCCACTTTTTTCGTAGTCTGCTAATGAATCTTTTCTTTTTTTAGATTCTTTTGCTATTACTTCTATTATTTGATCATCTTTTAATTCTACTTGTTTATCTTTTTCTACTTGTAAAATTGCTGCTCTTACCATTTGTATTACATTTTTTCTGACTATGTTTTTATCTCTCATTGATATTTTCATATCTTCTAGTAATTTTTCTTTTAACATATTTGTTTCCTCCTCAAAACTCGAAGAGTTTTGTATTATTTACTCTTCACTATTTGCTTTTCTTTTAAACCTTTTCTGCAAAGTACTGACGAGCACTGCTCGCCCCTACAATTTTCCTTATTTGTTTTATGTTTTGGGCAAAATTCGGTATTCTTCTTTAGTATTCCTTACCTATTTGCTCCTACATTTAGTTCTATTTTTTTCTTTGACAATATATTTATTAGCTTCTTTGAAGGCATTGCTGTAATTTTCAACCTTCAACTTCTAAATTTCAACTTCTTATACAAAAAGGCTGAAAATTATTGTTTATTTCTAACTTCTAACTTCCAACCTCTTATTTCTACATTAAAATTTTCTTTTTCTTGCTGCCTCTGATTTTTTCTTTCTCTTTACACTAGGTTTTTCATAATGTTCTCTCTTACGTACTTCTTGTATAACACCATTTCTAGCGCATTGTCTTTTAAACCTTTTTAAGGCATCTTCTATATTTCCATTATTTACTTTTACTTCTGACATTAATATTCCCCTCCTTCCAGTATTAACACTTTTATTCGTGTGGGATTTATTTTTTGTGTATTATTCAACTCTTGTACACGTATTGTATTATATATTATGTTGGTATTATTTGTCAATACTTAGATTTCAAAATTATAACATTTTTTATCTAGTCTGAACAGTAACTATATGTCAGAAAAATTGTATCCTTAATTTTTATTATTATAGAACTTTAATTCTCTATTTTTTCTATTTCTTCTTTTGTTAGTTTTGTCACTTCACATATAGTTTCTATGGCAATTCCTTTCTTTTTCATTTCTTTTGCTACTTCTTTTCTTGCTTCATTTCTTTCATACCATATTTCACTTGCTCTGTCCATTTCCCATTTTTCTTCTAGCCATTGCATTCTTTTTGCTTCTTCATCTCCTGTTAAATATGATATTTGTAACCTTGCTTTTTTTAGTGTTTCATTCTTTTCCTCTGCCATTTCTACTAACCTCCTATCATAATCATCTATAAATGCTAGCCACTGATTTATTTTTTCATTCATATCTGGATTTTGTTTTCTAAATTTTGGTAATTCTATAAAATACCATTTTATACCTTTCAATACTTCATATTCTCTATGTTTATCTAGTACCACCGCTGTTTCTGATATGTATTCGTCAAATCCTAGCATTTCATAGTCTAATATATTTATCATTATTACTTGTTTAATGTCTTTATATTTTATTCCTCTTTTCGTTTCTCTTGATATTACCTTTGAGCTATAGTATGTTGTTCTTTCTTCTATATCATGATTATTTTTTATTTGCATTTCTATATTTACAATTATTCCATTATCTAGTTTTGCTTGTAAATCTAGCCTTCCACCTTTTTCTTTTTTACTTAGTTTTTCTAAGTTTACTTCTTCTTGTATTTTTATTTCTTTTATATCTATTTTTAGTAATGCTTTTAGGAAATCTATTAAGAATTCTTCGTTTCCTTTTCTACTAAAAAATACTTTAAATATTATATCATCTTTTAAATTTAATGGTTTTTCTATTATTTTATTGACCACTTACTTTCCTCCTTTATTATAGCAAGTTGCTTTTGTTTTTTCAATATTTTTGGTTAAATTTTATTAATCACTGTCATTTTGGCATAATTAATAAACGTTTTACTTTTCTAAAACTCTTTCTATTTTTTTCTTTCTTTTTTGGATTTTTTTAAGATTATAATTTGTTCGAACAAATTAATTTGATAGAAGCACAAATTGTGCTGATTTTAATAATTTATTTATATCACATTTTGTGTTTTTTGTAAACATAATTTATATTATTTAGTTAAGAATCGTTCGTCAAAATACTTCTATTTTTGACATTTTAGGAAAGAATTGGGACGCGTTCAAAACTTTCCTTTTCTTTTTAGATTAAATTTTTAAACAATAAACTGAAAAAGAAAAGGAAAGTTTTGAACGCGTCCCAATTCTTTACCAATTCTTTACCAATCCTTTCCCTCTCAAATTCTTTTCTTTATTTTACTTTTTCTGCATAAGAATTATTAACTATTTTGTTAAATGGTGCTTTTTGCGATAATTCTCCTGCTTCTTGCATTACTTTCTGTAGTAGTTCAAATGATTCTTCTTTCATAGTTGGCTGTGTTTTCCATGCATCTATATCTTTATAGCTTTGTAATACTGTTGCTAATAAATCTACATCTGTGTCTGGGAAAAAGTCTTTTATAACTTCTGCTACTTCTTTCATTGTGTGTTCTTCTACAAATTTTTGTCCTTTGTATATTGCATTTGTGAATTTTTGTATTGTGTCACTGTTTGATTCTATATAGCTCTTTTTAGCAAAATATGCTGTATATGGTATTTCTCCTGAGGCTTCCCCTACTGATGCTACTACATAGCCTTTTCCAGCATTTGCTGTCATGGTTGCTGTTGGCTCGAATAGTGTTACATAGTCTGCTGTTCCTCCTGAAAATGCACCTGCCATTAAGTCAAATTTTATACTGTCATCTAATATTAAGTCTTTTTGTGGATCTATTCCATTTTGTTTTAATACATATTCAAATGTCATGTATGGAACTCCACCTTTTCTTCCTGGTATTACTGTCTTTCCTTTTAAGTCTTGCCAACTAAAGTTGTTCGTATTTTCTCTTGCTACTAAGAATGAACCATCTTTTTGTGTTAATTGTGCAAACACTTGGCAGTAATCTTCTTTTCCTTCATTATACACATATATCGATGCTTCTGGTCCTGCAAAACCTATGTCACTTTGACCTGCTAATACTGCTGTCATAACTTTATCTGCTCCTTGACCTGTTGTAAGTTCTATTTCTAAACCTTCTTCTGCCATGTAACCTTTTGCTATTGCTACATATTGTGGTGCATAAAATACTGACCTTGTAACTTCGTTTACATTAATTTTCTTTAATGAAGCTACATCTTCTCCTTTATCTTTTGTTACAAAATAAATAGTAACTCCTACTACTATTATTATAAGTACAATAATAATTGCTATACTTAAGTATTTTTTCACTTTTGTATCCCCTTTCCTTTTTGTTTTAATGCTTTTTGCATTCTTATATATTGTATTCAATTTTGGATATAAAGGTAACTTTTATTGTCATTTTATTATTATTTTTTATATCTTTTATTTTTTAATATAAACAACTATGAATAGTAACAGTTTTATTAATATAACGAGTATTGCTTACACCTATTTTTTGCCCAAGCACAATATTCTTTAGAATAGAAGGAGGAGTTTTTTATTAGGCGAACAATGCTTGCCTCTTACAAATTCAACTTAAAATAGCATACTTTCCTACAATATAAAAACAAGAATAATATTTTCTAAGCTCATTCTTCGCTAAGATTTCTTAGTCGTAGCATTTTAATGCGTACGAATAAGTTATGCTTTAGTAAAATCTAATTCTTCCATAACTATCTTCTTAGGAAACTCACCTTCTTCGTTTTGCTACGCATAAGTTATCCGTAAAGTCATTTCATTCCTAACGGCTAACTTAACTATCGTGGATGACTTTCTTTTGAAAATAAAATATGTTAAATTTTACTTTCACTTTGTGTTGCTAAACTAAAAGTTTCATAGGGTTTCCTAAAAATATAAAAAATATAGAATATTCTACTATATGGTAAAATATTCTATATTTATAAAAAGTAATGTATTTATTTTTTTATTAATATATTATGGTATTTTTGTTTTTATTTTTTTATTTTTGCTACTATTACTGTCATATCATCTTTTGGTATTCCATAATTGTTGTCTATTGCTTCTCCTAATATTATATCTGCTATTTTCTGTGGGTCTTCTATTTCTATATCTTCTAGTAGAAATTTGAGCCATAATTCTTTATTTGTATATTCTTGTGATGACTCTAGTATTCCATCACTACACATTACTAAAATATCTCCTTCTATTAAGTCTTTATCATACACTACTAAGTCGATATCGTTTAATATTCCTGTTGGTAGCGATAATGATTTTAGTATTTGTACGCTTTTCTTATTTTTAACAAATGTTGGACATGCTCCATTTTTTATAAACTCTAGGTTTTTGGCATATAAATCAAATATTGCTATGTCTAATGTTGCATACATGTCTTCTTCATTTATGTTTGAAAGTACTGAATTTATTAGCCTTAGTGATGTGTCTTTTTCGAAACCTGATGATAATAATTTATTAAGCATTGCTATTGCCATATTACTACTCTTTTTTGCTTCTTTTCCTGAGCCCATTCCATCACTTATTGCTACTAAGTATTTTCCATCTTGCAACCTTGTTTGTACATTACTGTCACCTGAAGATATTGAACCTGATTTTGTAGTTTTGGCTATTCCTATTTCTATTGTTTGTTTATCTTTTGAAATAAATGTGTATACACAGTTACTAGTATTTAACCTTAAACCACATTCTTGATTTTGTAACATCATTTCTTCTTCTAATGCTTTTTCTATTATTTTGGTCATTTTTTTAATATTACAAGTAGGCTTTTCCACATTTTGGCATACATTTGTGTATAACTTAACTTCTATTCTTCCTGTTTTTTCAGATGTTATTATTATTTCTTTTACATCTATTTCAATTTCTTTTAATTTATTTACTATTTCTTGTTTCTTTTCTTCATATTCATCTTGGTTTGGTTTTGTTTCTATATTTCCTGCTAAACTTTCTATTGCTTTTGAAACTTCTTCTAATTGATTTGATACTGCTTTTTTATTTTCGTCTAGTTTCTTTTTCCATATAAAGTTTAGTTTGCTTACCCTATATGAATAATTAATCGTTTTTACCATTTTTGATAAATCTTCTTTTATATTCTCATTTATCATAATATAGCTATTGTGCCTTGCACATATATCTATTAAGTCTTTTTCTACTAGCATTTCTTTTTCTAACAATTCATCAAATATTTCTTCTACTATGTTATCTTTTGGAGAATATATATCTTCAAATAATATATTTTCTTCTATTTGTTCTAAGTTACTTTGAAGTTCTTTTTCAAATATTTGAAAATTATCTTTTTCCTGACTTTTTAGTTCTTCTTCATCTAGTATTGTCGCCGCTGCCTCTTTGTAGCTTTTAGCTATTTCTGAAATAGTTTGTGACATTGCTTCTAGTTTATATATTGTATCTTTATTTTCTTCTAAGTTTCTTCCTGTTACTTCTGGTAGTAGCTTAATGTCTCTATTCATATCTTCTATATTTATTTTTATATTTTTTGGAACTGCTAAAAGTCCAATAGCAGAAATTAGTATTTCTTGTATGTTGATTACCTGTGCTGTGTTTCCATTTGTAACATATGTAAGTGCTATATTTCCTGCTATAAAACCTATTATTACTCCTATTTTTCCAAATTTAGCAAATATGCCCGCTACCATACCTGAAAGTGCATATGAAGCTACTTGATTTACATTTCCTGCTCCTATAACACCTAAAACGGTTCCTACACAAATACCTGCTGTCGCTCCTACTAGTATTCCATTTTTCCAACCCATTACTAGTACTATCAATATACATAGTATATTTTTTACTGAGTAACCAAATATATTAAAGTTACCTATACAAGTTACTGCTATTGCTAGCATTAAGCTTGTACCCATAACTTCTTCTACTGAATATACTTTTCTTGAACCTAATTTTGTTATTACTGGTATTGCATTTACAAATATTTTGTAGAATATTAATGTACATATGCTATACATTACTGCTAATAACATATCATATACCATAAATTCTTTAAACATTATTCCTATAAGTTTAACTGCTAAGCATGTAATAAATACCCTCATTCCTAGTCTTCTTGTTTCATTATTTTCTGCGTCATATTTTGCTGGTTTTATTAATATACTAAATAATAATGCTAATGTTATTAATACATAGTTTAATGTACTACCAACACCAAATGATATTAAGTTACCTACTGCTATTATAATAAAAGGTATTCCAATAGGAACAGAATTGCTGAGTATTGCTACTAATATTGCTACACCAAATGGTGCTAATTGTTCATCCATGCCAAAGGACACTTGTGATATCATAAAACATACAATATATAATATTATTTTTGGTATTGTGAAGTTTTTTTGTATTACCTCTTTTATTTTTTGTTTTTTGCTTACCTTTTCTTCTTCATAATTTATATTATTCTCTTCATAATTTTTATCTATGTTTTGAAACATATTATACCACCTCATACTTTTTTCTTATCTTTTGCTTATTTTTTCTTTCGTTATTTTAATATAATTTGCCTATATTTTTTGTCGCTTTTAAGTATGAAATAAAAAAAGTTTTTTACAACTTGTGATTTTTTTTCTTATTTATCTTTATTTTTAGTTTTTTATTACAAAAACTTTAATATATTTTATCGCAAAATGGCGGAAATTACAAGGGAAATGAAAAATAAAAATAGCATATTAATGTTTTTTTCGTTATACACAGTTAATATTAAATATAGATGTATTTTTTTATAATATAAAACCCCCAAGCTATAATATAACTTGAGGTTTTTTATATTTTTATTTGGTATCAAATACACGAAGGCCTATGTACTTTTCATTGTCAAAATATTCTTCCATATTGTGTTCTTTATAGAGCCTTCTAATAAATTTGTAGCATTCCCTACTTATTGTTACTCGAGGCTCTATGCCCATTGCTCCAAATTTATAACCCTTGAAAATAATGCAACCATCACCTACTATTACTTTAGTAGTATCATAATTCGATAATTCTTCTAATAGTTGCTTAAATATAGATTGTGCTCTTCTTTTTTCGTCTTCAACATACCTTGAATAATCATGATTCAAGGTTCTTATTTTTTCCTGTGCCCAGGTTAATTTTTCTCCTTCTTTCCATTCTGGAATAACAAGGGTTATCCCTTTCCCATTTAAAGAAGGATATATTATGAAACCTAACTTTATAATACTTTTTCTAATAAAATCTGGTGTCATATTTTCTGGCCATTCTTTGTTACATTCATACAAGTAAAGAGGTATTGGTCTAAGTCTTTTTCTTCCTTCTACTGCCCTCCAAGGTTTCTTTTCATAGCCAAATTTTGTGTTTAACCAGCATTCCAAAATAGCCTTTACCTGGTTTTCACACTCTTTCCGAAGATCCTGTATTCTGTTTTTTGTTTCCATAGTTTTACCTCCTAATTAGTTTGGTTAATTGTTACTTTTAATATGTCTATTATATGTCAATTATGTTAATATGTCAATTATATATTTGAAAATTTATGTGAATTTTGGTTACTGTTCAGACTAGATAATATTTATTTATATATTCAATGAGTATAAAGTCTCATTTTTTATAAAAATGTCTTATATTCAATTTTAGCATACAAACAATTTTTTAGTCTGAACAGTAACGAATTTTGTTATTATTCAGAGTTAAAATAGTAAAAACAATGTAGGGGCGATTATCAATCGCCCGTGCTCCAACGGCTTTGCTATATTTCTAATTTAACCTAGTAAGTTCTTTGAAGGGCCATAGAAGTTTATTCTTTGAGGTCTGCGGGCGATTGATAATCGCCCCTACATCGTTTTTTTGCTTATTTTAATATTTCACCTCTGAATAGTTACCAAATTTTATTATTAGATAATAGTTTTAACTATAAATAGTTCTACAAAGGCGTGTAGTGGGGGATTTTAAAATAGCATACGTTCCTATAATAAAAAAATGACACTATTTAGGGAATGCTCCTATATAGTGTCATTTTTTATTATAGTATATATTTTTTAATTAATACTACTCCTGCTCCTATTATTGCAAGCGATATTGTTAATAGTGTTATATAACTTAAGTTTATTAGTTCTCCTGTTTTTGTTGCTAGTATTACTGGTGCATCATCTATGTCGTCTTCTCCTGGCTTTTTGTTATTTGGAGTAGAGTCTATGTCTGGGGTGTTACTGTCGTTTTTGTCTTTGCTTATTTCTGCTGTGTTTACTTTTAGCCCCATATTGTCATTTCCATTTATCCATGTTAGTAGTACTTCTACCTCGGCGCTTTCTCCTGGTTTTAATAAAGTATTTGCTAACGCATCTGTTACTATTTTTCCATCTACTTGTTTCCAATTTTTGTTGTCGGCTGGTACAAATTTTAGGCCTTGTGGTATGTAGTCTGATATTTCGGTTGCATATCCTGCTATTTCTCCTTCGTTTGTTACTCTTATTTTGTACCTAAATTTTACAACTACTTTGTTTATTTTGCTCTTTTCTATTTCTACTTTTACTACTTGCTCTGGATCATCTTCTGCTTTATGACCTGTTTGTGTTACTTTTTGTTTACCATTTTCTATTACTATAGCCTCAGTTACCCATTTTCTTAAAGATAAGTCAAAGTATTTTACTTTTACTTTTTCTATATCTTGGTCATCTTCTCCTTCAACCCATTTATCTGGTGTTGAGTCTATATCTATTACTGGTTTTCCATCTTTGTCTTCGTCATCTGCTATTTGTGCTTTATTTATTAGTATTCTGTCTGATGTGTTTGGCTCTGTTACTTTGAAGGCTATTTTTATATCTCTATGATCTGGTTCTTGCATAGTTTCTTTATCAAATGGTTTTAATAAGTTTGTTTTTCCTTCTGTTTCTTGAGCTTTAGATAAATAATCTGTTGAAATTGAAACTGCTTTTTCTATTTCTTTTGTTTCATTTCCTTCTTCATCTAGCATTATCCATCTATATTCTTTATTTATTTGGTTTTCTGGTAGGAACTCTAAACCTTCTGGTAAGTCATCTTTTACTTGTTTTGCATATCCTGCTTTTGTTCCTTCATTATATATGCGCAAAGTGTATGTTACTATGTTTCCATTTTCTACTTCTACTGGTTCTTTTGTATGTGTATATATATAATTTCCTTCTTCGTTTATACTAAATTGTGGATATCTATTTGTTATTTCATTTTCATTTACTCTGCTTATAAATTTTCTTAATGCTAAGTCGAAATATGATAATTTTATGTGTTCAACATCTATATCATCTTCTTTTTCGTTATCATTATTTGGTTCAGAGTCTTTATCTATTACTTCGTCTCCATTTTGATCTGAATCATCTGATATTTCTGCTATATTTGTTATTATTCCTTCATGTGTACTTGGTGCTATTACTTTAAATACTACTTTTACATCTTTATATTCAGGTGAAGACATTGTTGCACTGTCAAATTCTTTTATTAAGTTTCCCCTATCTTCTTTTTCTTGCTTCTTTGATAAGTAATCTGTTGTTATGTATTTTGCTTTTGAAACTTCTTTTGTTTCGTTTCCTTCTGCATCTAACATTTTCCATCTGTATTCTTTGTTTGTATTATTTTCTGGTAAAAATTCTAGTCCATTTGGAATATTGTCTTTTATTTCTTTTGCATATCCTGGTATATTTCCTTCGTTATATATTCTTATTGTATATTCTACTTGGTCTAATGTTTCTACTTCTATAGGCTCTTTTGTATGCTTATATATGTAGTTTCCATTTTCGTCTTTACTAGTTGTAAATACTGGATATCTGTTATTTATTTTTTCTTCATTTACTCCTGTTATGAATTTCCTTAATGCTAAATCAAATTCTTGTACAATTAGTTTTTCAAAGTCATCGTCATCTTGTTGTCCTTTATAATGATATGTTGGGTCTGATAATATAGATTTATTTGTGTCTCTTCCTTTATAGTCTGGTAAGTATATGTCTTCTGGTAAATTATCTTCTTTTATATCGTCTTGTTCTTTTGAGTTATCATTTGTTAAACTATTTGCTGTTGAGTCTCTATCTATTACTGGATCTCCATTAGCGTCTGTAAAGCCTGTTATCTCTGCTATATTTGTTATTATATCATCTAGTTCTGCACTTTCTACTACTTTACATTTTATTTGTACATCTATATAGTCTAATTCTTCTCCATCAAATGCTTTTAATAAAACTTTATCTTCACTTTCTCCATTTCTTTCTGAATATAATGTGTCTCTATTGGCTGAAAGCTTAGTATTTGGTGATGTTATGTCTGTTTTTATTACTCTTCCATTAGCTGTCCAGCCATATTTTGCATTAAATTCATCATTTACAAATTCTAGCTCTGGTGGTAAATAGTCTGTAATTTCTGTTACATATCCATCTAGTTCACCTTCATTATATATTCTTAATATATATATTACTTCACTACCTGGTGCAACTCCTATTGGTTGTTTTGCATGTTTATATATTGCTGTTGTTGATGTTCCATCTTTTAGTGGTGTTACATCTACTTTTGGCTGTCTAATTAATAATATTCCGTTATCTACTTGCCTTATATGTTTTCTTAATGCTAAGTCAAATGTTTTTCCTGGTATTTTTAGGTCTTCATAGTCGTCATCATCGTAATAACCCCAACCTTTTTCTGATTCCCCTGGATTATAGTTTTCCTTTTGCTCTTGCGTTAAATCTCCTGGCACTGAGTCTCTATCGTTTACTGCATTTCCATATTCATCTGTACATTCTGTTATTTCTGCTATATTTTTTAATGTTTGGTCTTTTGTTGTTTCTGCTGCTATTACTTCACATTCTATTTGTACATCTTTATAATCTAGTGTTGTTCCATTAAATGCATTTATTACTGTTCCTGCTAATTTTTCTGTTGTTACTGTTCTTCCATCACTTGATACTGTCCAACCATTTTCTGTATTTATTTGACTGTCTTGTATGTATTTTAGACCTACTGGTAAGTAGTCTGTTATTTTTGTCGCTTTTCCGTTTATTTCTCCTTCGTTGTATATTCTTATTGTGTATAGTACTCTATCTCCTGTTTTTACTGTTAATGGCTCTTTTGTATGTTCTTTTTCTACTGTTTGTTTTCCATTATTTAATAGTGCTAATTGCTCTGGAGTTGTTTTTGGTACTCTATCGTATGTTTTATCATTTATTTTTGTTATGAATTTTCTTAGTGCTAAGTCAAATACCTTGGCTGGCATTTTTAGGTCTTCATAATCATCATCATCATAGTAACCCCAGCCTCTTTCTGATGTTCCTGGGTTATAGTTTTTCTTTTGGTCTTCTGTCAAATCTGCTGGTACTGAGTCTCTATCGGTTATTGTATTACCGTTTTCATCTTTACATTCTGTTATTTCTGCTACGTTTTTTAATATTTTATCTGTTCCTGAGTCTACTGCTATTACTTGGCATTCTATTTGTACATCTTTATAATCTAATGTTGTTCCATTAAATGCGTTTATTACTGTCCCTGCTAATTTTTCTGTTGTTACTGTTCTTCCATCACTTGATACTATCCAACCATTATCTGTATTTATTTCACTGTTTTCTATGAATTTTAGACCTACTGGTAAGTAATCTGTTATTTTCGTTGCTTTTCCGTTTATTTCACCTTCGTTATATATTCTTATTGTGTATAGTACTCTATCTCCTGTTTTTACTATTAGTGGTTCTTTTGTGTGTTCTTTTTCTACTGTCCATACTCCATTATTTAGCTTTGCTAATTGCTCTGGAGTTGTTTGTGGTACTCTATCGTATGTTTTGTCATTTATTTTTGTTATAAATTTTCTTAGTGCTAAGTCAAATGTTTTTTCTTTTGGTATATTAGGTGTAATTATTGGTATATTATATTCCGCTTCTTTTTCCCCTATTTCTACTACTGGTTGTTCTACTCTTGGTGCATTATTTACTGACCAATATGTAAGTGTTTTTTCATGTGTTAAAGTTTTTACATTAAATTTTAAACCAGATGAATATTCGGCTGTACTTACTGATATATAAAATGTACTTCCTTTTACATCATTTATTGTTACTGTTTGTTTATCAGAATTTAAAATTCTGAATGAAACTGGTGTATCACCATTTTTTAATGTTGCTGTTAAATTGTATTGTACATTTGGTGTTATTTCGTTTAATGTATATGGTCCTAATATATAATTTTCGCCATTTTCTTCAATTATTGCGTTTGTTGTATCTATGTTTATTGGGTTTGTAGTTGTTGCTGGAACTGGTGCTACATTTTTATTTTCTTCTGCTTTATCTATAAAATAATTGAATAGTGCAATTCCTGCATCATTTCTGTTTTCCCCTTCATCATTTGTAGGGAATTTCTCAGAAATTATTCTATAGGCTTCACTTTTATTTTTTTCTTTTATAAAATAATTAAATGTTTTTTGGCTAAGTTTATATTCTGTATTTTCTGTACTATTGGTAAAATACCAAATTGCTAATTGTTGCACTATGTCTATATCATCATCTGTTAATTTTTCGAAATAAATTCTGTCTGTATCTCCTAAAACATTTCTATGATAATCTTTTGCTGAATCTAATAGTTCTTGTCTATATGTTCTTGTAGTATCATTTTCTGGTACATAGCAATGTTCTAATACCCATATTAGTGAATTGTAGTCTGTACCACTTGGAATTGCCAATAGATAATTTCCGTCAATTGTTTCTCTATTTTTCAAGTCAAATTTATGGTCGTATTTTTTCACTTCATTTTTTCCAACATATTCACCATTTTCATTTTGTGAACCAAAACCAGCTCCACCTTTAATACAGTATATGGTTTTATTTCTATTTGGGTTTGAACCATTCATATCATCATATTCAGTTATTTTCCAAACTATCTTCCCATCTATGCTATATCCATAACCTGAGTTTCTAAATTCTTCTATTCCTAAAAACTTAGGTACTGCTGCTACTTCTGCATTAACTTTTGTTGATATGCTTATTATCATTAGTATTAAAATAGCTGTTAATATACTTACAATTCCTTTTCTTGATTTCATTTTACCCATCCTTTATATTTTAAATTTTATTTTTAATATATTATATATATTATATTTTAAAGAGTTTTTATTTTTAAGTCAATAGCAATATTTAGCAAGTTTTTAATGCTGTTTTCTCTTCAAAAAATGTGCTTACGGATATAAGTTTTTAAGCTTCCATTTATATCGTAAGCACTATATTATTATTATATTACATTTTTGTTACAAAATCAAGGATTTATGTGAATTTCCTTAGGGTTTATGGCTTTTTATTGCCCCTTTTTTTACATTTTAATACTTTACCATATCCATGTTGGTAGCCATTTTAATGACTGAAGATATTCGTCTGATGTAGGATAACCAGAGTATACTGGGTAAAATATAATGAATGTTATTACAATAATTGCTACCAATATATATATTGGTATATTGCTTTTTATTTTTTCACATAGCCAACTCATAAATGCTACAATTGCAAGCATAGCGAATGGAAGAATTGGAAAATAGTGATATAAAAACATAAGCCTATTTATTTTCATATAAGGAACTAACATACTTACTATTGCTATTATTAAAAACCAATATTCAAATTTACGTTTTTTTATTGTATAAATAAGTGTAAATATCATACATGGTACAGATATCCAAAATATTGCTGGATTTCCTAATAATGCAATTGTAGTAGTTTCTCCACTTCTAGTACTTCCTATCCAATACAACATAGATTTCCCAGTTACTGGCCATGTATACCATACTGATGAGTACGGATGTGTTGCTTCTAAGTTATGATGGTAATCATACATTGCTTGTTGCCATTTTATAAAACTTCCTAAATCTTTTATATATGAATTTTCTAAAATATAAAAAGGTATATATGATAGAAAATATATAAGTAATGGTATTAGTACAAAGAATATAATGCAGTATAATATAATTTTTGTATCTTCTTTTTTCCATTTTTCTTTTTTTACAAATAATTGTATTATAATATTGGTGAAGAATATTATTCCAAGGCCAATTCCTGCAAAAACTCCTGTCCATTTTACAGCTACTGCAAGCCCCATAAATAAACCTGACCAGAATAATGCCCAAAGCCTTACTCGCAAAGTTTTTTCTTTACTTATTATATATTTGTACATAAATAAGTATTCTAACAAAATAAACAATACTAAAAAGGTATCTACTGTTCCTATTCTTGTTTGAACAAAATGCATTCCATCTACTGCCATAATTATTCCCGCTAAAGTTGCATATTTTGTCTTTTTAAATAACATTTTTGCTAAAATATATATGCTAGGTATCATTAATATTCCTGCTATATTTCCCATTAGTCTATATGCAAATGGTGTCATTCCTAATAGTTTTATAGGAATTGATATTATTAGTTTTCCAAGTGGTGGGTGTACCCATTCATATGGTGCCAAATTATTTAAATGTTCATATGCTGTTCTTGGAAAGTATACTTCATCAAAATATGCTGAGTTTAAATAACTAATTTCTGTTGGTACAGTTTTTTGTTCATCTATTAGTAATTCTGCTTGTGCATTTTCAGCAGATAGTTTTAGTTTATTGCCATAAAGGTCATAAAATGCCACTTCCCCTAAGTACCCCTCTTTTGAATTAGAAACAATTTTTACATATGTACAATCACATACTATTTCATATTCTTCCCAAGCAAATACACTTTGAGGAGTAATTTTTATTATATCTTCTGAATAATTTATACCATCATATGAAAAATATAGGTTATATGTAGACGTTTCAGCTCCTGTATAATATTTCATATTATATATTGTTGGGGTTTTATTTTTTATTTTTATAATAGCACTTTCTTCTACCTCTCCGTGCTTTCCAGAATGTTTGTGGGTTTGTAAAAGAACCTAAGTTTATAAAAGATAATATTGCATATATTAATGTAATTATAAGAATTATAATTACATCTTTTTTATCTAATATTTTTTTATTATTAAAATTATTATTTTTTATATTTTGTACTCTTTTTTTATTACTTTTCATTATAAAATCCATTCCTTTCTCGCTTCTCTCAAAGGCACACATGATTATGAAAAAATTTTACATTCTTTCAAACTAATCTACTTATAAATATGATTTAAAAGAATTATAGCATACACCTAAATATGTATGCAAGTTAAAATTATAAAAGATATTATTATATATTTACATTAATAAACGTGTTGTTATCGTAATTAAACATTTATGTAACTGGTATGTGTACTGTAAATAATTCACAAGTTATTTTTTGTTCGAAAAAGAACAAAAGGCAGGAAATTAATCTCCTGCCTTTTTCTGCCAAACAAAGTGTTAATCTGCTGCCATTGCAAGTCCAACTATGCCGATTATCCAAGCGATTGTTGTAACCACTGGGATACCAATAACTATTTTAGCTATTCCTATTGCAATATCAATTGCGATGATCCCTGATTTGATAGCTACAATAATGTCCGCAATGGCTTTAATAAAGAAGAGCCAGCCTCCGACATATAAACCTCCAAAGATAGCAACTAAAATTAAAACTACACCTAACAACCGTTTCATACGCTTTACCGTCCTTTCTTAATTTGGCTTTTATATTTGTTACATTTTAATTATATAGCTTTTTTCATAATATGTCAACCTTTTTTCAAATTAAGATAGCATAAATTTTTTGTAGGGTAACTTTTGATAGAAATTTTAAAAGTATTTATTTAACTGAATTTTTGATTCCAATTTAATTTTATATTTTTAACTTAGATTTTAAACTTTTTTGAGTTCATTTAATAAACCTTTATT
>JAAVYV010000027.1 GCA_022791325.1 Clostridia bacterium | reverse complement strand
CAAAATAATAGATTTTTATTATTTACATTATACTAAAAATAGTGTATATTAAAAATATAAAAATTAGATACTACAAAATTAATTATAGTATCTAAACAATCATAGTTAATTCTAGTTTACACAGTAAACTCTATATTCTCATAAATCATAATTTAGTTAAGAAAAACGCCCTTTAAACGGACGTTTTTCTTACATAACTTATAAGAATTTATAACTAAACTTTACTTTTTTCAATTCTCACCTATTATACTATTCATTATTTTAATAATTCTATTGCTTTGCTTAATTGTGTATCCTCTTTTTCTTCTTCTATTTCATAAAGACTTTTACCTTCTGGAAGTTCTACTTCATAGTCTGGTGTTATTCCTACTTTATTTATTATATTATGCTTTGGTGTATAATATTCATTTGTTGTTAGTTTTATTCCACTTCCATCTTTTAAAGTAAATATACTTTGTATAACTCCTTTTCCATAAGTTTTTGTTCCTACTACACTAACATTGTCTTTATTTTCTTTTATTGCGGCAGTTAATATTTCTGAAGCACTTGCAGTATTTTCATTTACTAGTATCACTATTGGTATATCTATCTGAATTTCTTTTTTGGCTTTTGTTATTTCTTCTTTATTTCCTTTTTCGGTTGTTATTAATAATGTAGCTCCCTTTTGAGTAAACATGTCTGCTATATTAGTAGCTTCTTCAACTATTCCTCCTCCATTATTTCGTAAATCTATTATTAATGCTTTTATGTTTTTTTCTTTTATGTCATTATAATTTTTCTCAAATTCCTTATAACACCCATCATCAAAGGTTGATATTTGAATATAACCTATATTATTTTCTAATATTTTAGATTCTATATGATTTACTTTTATAGTTTTTCTTTCTACTTCTATTTCAATCTTTTCTTCATTTCTTAGAATTTCTAATTTTACTTTTGTTCCTTCTTGTGCTTTTAATTTGTTTGATGCTTCATTTAATTCCTCGCCTTTATACTCTTGCCCATCTATTTTTAGTATTACATCTCCTGGCTTTATTCCCGCTTCTTCTGATGGAGAACCTTTTATTGGCATTAGAACCACTATTTGATTTGTTTTAGTATTATTCGTTATATATACGCCTATCCCTACATATTTTCCTGTTGCATCTGCCATATAATCTTGCATTTCTTCTTTTGTTATATATTCTGAATATTGGTCTCCTAACCCCTCGAAATATCCTTTTATTGCTGATTCTTGCATTTTTTCATCATCTATATCATATATGTAATGTTCTTGTATAAACTTATTATAATATGCTATTTTTTGCCCTATTGAAGAACTATCACCTATAATATATTGCGTACCTTGTCTCCCTATCGTTTTATATAATGCTATTGTGGTTACCATAAAAGTTATAAAAACTGTTAATGCAATTAACATTATAATTTTATATACACTTTGCTTTTTCTCTGAATTCATTATATTTTATTCCTCCATTCATAAGTCATTATTATTTTCATTTTAAAAGGGGCTGTAAAAAAAAGAGTGTCAAATGGGACGGGGGATATTGACACACTTTATCTTTTAAAGATGTGTCAATATCCCCCGTCCCATTTGACACTCTTTTTTTTACAGCCCCTTTCCAAATTTCCCAAATTTGGACTTATTTTTTCAATTTATATAATAGCTATATTTTAATTATATTATATTTTTATTATTTTATTCAGTCTTTCCTTGTAAAAATGGCATTGGGTTTGTACATGAGCCATTTATTCTTACTTCAAAATGTAAATGTGGTCCTGTTGAAATACCTGTTGATCCAACTTCCATTATTAAATCACCTTTTTTTACTTCTTTCCCCACTTCTGTTAGTATTGTTTGGCCATGTCCATAAAGAGTTGATATTCCATTTCCATGATTTATCATTACACAATTTCCATATCCTCCATAACGTCCAGCCATTGTTACTATTCCATCTGATGCTGCTATAACTGGTGCTCCAAAGCCTGCATTTCCTATATCTATACCACTATGTGATTTTATAATTCCTTGTATAGGATGTTCTCTTATACCATACCCTGATGTTATGTACGTTCCACTTTTAGCTATTGGCCACGCCATTACGCCTCCTGTGTAGTCCCCTGTATATTCATACTCATTACTTGCAATTTTTATTAATGCTTCTATTCTTGCCTCTTCTTGCTTATATTCATTTATTTTTTGTTGTAATTGTTGTTCTTCATTAGATAACTTTTCAACATTTTGTTCTTTTATAATTTTATTATTTTGAGTTATAAGTGCTAGTTGCTCCCTTTTAGCTTTTTTTACCTTTAGTGTGGATTTCTTTTCATTTAGTTCATTTTTTGCATTTTCTACTTCTTGCTTTTCGTTTTCTATTTGTTGTAATAATTCTACATCATATTTTATAATTTCTTCTATTACATAGTAGTTAGATATAAAATCTATTATATTAGATGAATTCATTAACATATCTAAATATGTTATATCTCCTGCTTCATAATTGACTATTAATCTTTGTTTTAATAATTCTTCATTTTCTATATAATTTTTTTCTACTTTTTCTAGCCTTAATGTTATTGTATCTATTCTTTCCTGTAATTCAATAAGTTCTGTTTCTAAAGACGCTATATCTTCTTCTGCTTTTCTTATTTCATCATCTAATTCTTGTATTTTTATTATTTCACTTGTTAGTTCTTCTTTTACATATTCTAACTCTTGCTCAGCTTCTTGAGCCTTCTCTTGAGCTTCTTGCTTTTGCTCACCTAATGTTGTTGCATTTATTATTATAGTAGAATAAGAGCATGCTAGAATTATAAATATCATAAATATTGTAATTATTTTTTTTATCATACTCTATTCTCCTTCCTAATTATTTATTTTTATAGTTTATGATGGCGTAGTAGCTCCTGCTGCAAGTGTGTAACCACCTGGTAAATACTCCAATGGATTTAGAAAATTACTACTAAAGTAATTTGATATTGAAGATGCTTTTCTTATTTCAAAGTGTAAATGTCTTCCTGTACTACTTCCTCTTCCTTCATCTGTTAGTCCTCCCCCTGATGTAGCTATAGTCTGTCCTTGTTTTACATATTGCCCATCAGAAACCTTTCTTGATAATAAGTGAGCATATAAAGTAATATATCCGCTTCCATGAACAATCATAATATAATGTCCATAACCTCCTGGATTTTCTAAATTATATGCATACCCTGATGCTGCTGCATATACATTTTCATGAGATGCCCCTATATCTATACCTTTATGCCACCTTCCCCATCTTTTCTTTACTGTTGAGGTTACTATTTTATTATTACATGGCCAAATGAAACTTCCATCAAATTTTAGTCCACTACTTCCTGCTTGTGAATTTGCTTGTGCTAGTATCTTTGCTATTTGATCTTCTACTTTCTTAATTTGTGCATTATAACTATCTATTTCTTTTTGAAGTTTCTTCTTTTCCTCGCTTAATGAATTTGCCTTTTCCTGCCTTTGCGCTCTTTTGGCTTTTATACTATTTGTTTTTGATACTTTATCACTTTTTAAAGTTTCTATCTTTAACTTTTCCTCTACTAAAGTTTGCTTCGCTTCTTCTATTTGCTTCTTATCATTTTCTATTGTTTGTAATAGTTCAGTATCATACTCTACAAATTGTGACATTGTATAATAATTTGAAATAAAATCTATTACATTAGATGAATTAAATAGCATATCTAAAAATGAGGTTTCTCCCATTTCATACATTACAACTAACCTTTGTTGTAATAATTCTTCATTTTCATCATATTCCTTTTGCTTTTCTTTTATTAATTTTTCCTTTGCTTCTATTGATGTTTCTACTTCTTTTATTTGATTTTCTAATTTACTTATTTCTTCCTCACCTTGTGCTATTTCATAGTCTAAATTAGAAATAACTTTCATTTCTTCATCTAATTCTTCTTGTACACCCGCCTGCTCATTTCTTGCATCATTAATTTTCCCTTGTATATCTGCTTTTTGCCCATTTAATTCTGATGTTGATGTTGCAATTACAGTATATATATATGATTGCAATAATATTAAAATTAGTATAATGGATATTACTTTTC
The DNA here is from genome assembly GCA_022791325.1 of Clostridia bacterium. Lineage (GTDB taxonomy): Bacteria > Bacillota > Clostridia > TANB77 > CAG-508 > UMGS1663. Next base: position 11,223 of record JAAVYV010000027.1, on the reverse strand, counting down.
TTTTCATAATTATAACTCCTTATTTTAGTTTATATATTAACACATCTTTTATTTAAGTAATTTTCTTATAATACGACATGTTACATACCCAATATTTTAAACTTCTAGATATTTTCTCATTGATATAATACTTCCTATAGTTCCTATTCCTATACCTAATATTAGATAGACAGCTATTACTAATGTAAATACATTAGTAAAACTCAATAAACTTAAGCTAATTGTATTTGTTATTGAAGATGTTACTATCTTTTGTATTACTATATTATATCCTACTCCTAATAGCAATATTGAAATCATTGCTGATACCACACCTATTATTACACCCTCTACTATAAATGGCCACCTTATAAAACCATTTGTTGCACCTACATATCTCATAATTGTAATTTCTTTTCTTCTTGCGTGTACAGTAAGTTTTATTGTATTTGCTATAATAAATATTGAAATTATAATTAATAATACTAGAATAATGATAGAAATTATCTTAATTCCATTTGCAAAATTTACTAAAGCTTGTATTGTATTTGTTCTTACTTCAATTGTTTTTACATTTTCTAAACTTTCTATTTGAGTTTTTACATCATTGGCTTGTTCCAAATTTGTTAAATTGACTAAAAATGATACCCCTAAAGGATTATTTTCTCCTGTATAAACTTCTAGCAATTTTGCATTTTCTCCAAATCTTTTAAGTTGGCTATTTATAGCCTCTTCTCTAGAAATAAATGTGACTTTGGCAACACCTTGCAAATTATTAATTTCTTCTTGCAATTTTTGTATTTGTTCTTGTGTTGCTTCTTTATACATAAAAACCTGCATTCCTTGTTGTGACTCTACATCTTCCATTATATGGTTAACATTTTGACCTACCAAAAAGAATAAACCAAATATAAGCATTGTTGCACACATTATCATTAATGATGCACCAGTTGATTTCTTATTTTTCATTACATTGTGAAAGCCTTCACTTAATAAATATCCTATAATATTATATCTCACTATCATAACCACCTTTTTTATCATCTCTTATAATGTTTCCACCACTAATTTGAATAACTCTTTTTTTCATTCTATCTACAATATCTTTTGCATGTGTTGCTACTACAACTGTTGTTCCTCTCATATTTATATCATTTAAAAGTGTCATGATGTCCCAAGCTGTTTCTGGATCTAAGTTTCCTGTTGGTTCATCTGCAATTAACATTGATGGATTATTAACTAAAGCTCTAGCTAACGCCACTCTTTGTTGTTCTCCTCCTGATAACTCATTTGGGTACATTTTAGCTTTTCCACTTAATCCTACTAATGATAAAACCATAGGAACTTGTCTTCTTATATGTCTTGGAGTTGCTTTAACAATATACATTGCAAAAGCAACGTTTTCATAAACTGTTTTATCTGGCAAAAGCCTGAAGTCTTGAAATACAACTCCCATACTTCTACGTAGGTATGGAACTCTTTTTGGTTTTAGATATGTTGTATCTTTCCCATTTATTATTATATTTCCTGAGGTTGGATTTTCCTCTTTTAATATCATTTTAATTAATGTTGATTTTCCGTGAACCTGAAGAACCAACTAAAAATGCAAATTCACCTTTTTCAATTTTAAAATTAGCATTATGAACTGCTTCTGTACCTGTTTCATAGGTTTTACTAACATTTCTAAATTCTATCATAATTTGCTCCTTTTTTGTTTTCTACATAATAATCTCTAATTTTACATTTATATCCTTATAATAACAATAAAACAAAATATTTGCAATAGTTTTCACAATAAAAACATATACAATTTTTGGATAAAATTATGCACTCGGAATGTTTCTTAATTTTTCTTTTCCATTGACACATTAAGAAATGCTCTTAATGCATTAATGAAAAGACGCGCTAGGAAACGTCCCTAGTGCGTCATTTTAATTCTCTTCTATTATTTTGTATTGTTTCTAATGCATGTACTAATGATTCTTCTATATTTTGTAAAATACTATCTGCATAGTCTTTTGTTCCTTTTGATATTTCTCTTGACATTTCATTTGCTGTTTCTATTATTTCTGCCTTTTGTTCATATGCCTTTCTTGTTATTTCATGTTCATCTATCATAGATATTATTCTGTTTTCTGCTTCTTTTACAATATCATCTGCTTCTTTTTGTGCTTCTACTAATATACGCTGTCTTTCTTCTTTTACCCATTTTGCTTGTTTTAATTCTTCTGGTAATTTTAGACGTATTTCTTTAATTATTTCAAGCATTTCTTCTTTATCAACTATTCCTTTTGCAGAAAATGGTATTGATTTACTTGACTCTAACATTTCCTCAATAGTTTCTAATAATGTAAATATTTCCATGGTATTTTTAGCCCCTTTCGCGTAAGAAAATTAACTTCACTCTTCCATATTTTCTTACATCATACACTTCTAAATTAATATTTTTTAATTCTCGCATTTCTCTTTCTTCTTCATCTGTTTCTAGTATTATTATCCCATCTTTTGCAAATATATCATGTTCCAATATTAGTTTTATAGAATTTACTGCTATACCTTGTTTATATGGTGGATCAATAAAAATAATATCGAATTTGTTTTTTGTTAATGTTTTTATACATTTTTTATAATCATTTACTAATACAGTTCCTTTATTTTCAAACTTTGTTCTTTCTAAATTTTGTTTTAGCATTTTAACCGATTCATAAGATTTATCGCAAAAGGTGCAATGTTTAGCACCTCTACTTAAAGCTTCTATCCCTAATGCTCCACTTCCTGCAAATAAGTCTAATACGTTAGAATCTTGAAGATGAGTTTGAATTATATTGAATAAGGCTTCCTTTACTCTGTCTAAAGTTGGTCTAGTTGATAAACTTTCTATTGAATTTAGTTTTGTTCCCTTTGCTGTTCCACTTATAACTCTCATAAATAGCCCTTTCATTATATTTTAACTATATTTTATACTTTTCTATTTATATGTCAATAATGTTAATAAAATTGTAATATACATTTAACAGTTTCGTAATACATTAACATTATTGTAACATAGTACAGGTATTATATAACATTATTTCGCATTTTGCAATATGTTAACCTTATTTTTTTACATTACTATATTATTTTTTATAATAGTTATTGTGTTTGCAAATATATTATGTTATACTTAGAAATATTATTTTTATTATACGTCTCATTTTTAATTAAAAGGAGGTTTTTTTATGATTAAAGAGCAAAAAATTAAACAAGAATTTTCAGATTCAATTTCATGTGCTAAGGAATTTTTAGTAAAAGAAAAAGTCTCTCAAGAAAAATGCTTAAACGAAATATTTAATTCTTTTAATACTTGTAATATTCATAGTTTCTTTGAGCGCAAAAAAACTACATTAGACATTAAAGAAAGTAATTCCTTAAATGGTCAATTTACTTACTACAAATTAGATTTGGAATATTTGAAAAGTTTAGATATAATTTTAATACCTATTACTTCCGAAAGTTATTTTTCATATGATTCAAACTGTATAAATTTTATATATGTTGAATATTATTTTTGTACTAAAACCTCATCAGTAATATTGGTCGAGTATCATTTTAAACATGTAAAACTTTTATCTAAAAATGCTGTTTTAAATACATTTGTCTTTGTTAATTATACAAGTGATATTTATTATTATAATGGTTTTTTAGGGAAGCAATTACTTAATCACTTTAAAGCCAATATGAACATTAGTGATTCAATGGAAATTTTAGCACATAAAAAATTCAATGTGGTTCCTTCTAATGATAGAATTTACCGTATTAATTCTTTGGAACATGCAGAATTATTTGAGCCAAAAAAGCTTGAAGATATTTCTTTAATTCCTAAAAATCTTTTTGCTATTTTACTAAACAAATATGAAAATGCTAATATTCCCGCTAAATCAGAACTTAAAGTAGAAACAAACTTTATTGGATTTACTAACACTTTTAACACAGTTATTTCAACAGTGCCAATAAATGATAAATATAGTGGAACAATTGAAACTTATGAAAAACTACTTATGTATGAAATAGTTCTATATTTTTCTAATACCCCTGATAAGAAAGTAAAAGCAAGATTTTTTTTAACAGAAGCTGAAAAAAATAAAACTCTAATTTTGACTAATGAGTATTTGGAAGACGCAATTTTAGAAGATGTACAGGAATATGTATTCAAGGAAGTGATATGCAAAACTGTATATAATGTATATAATAGTTATATTATTAACCAACGTTTTTCTGATACTAAAGAACTGGATTTTACTCTTAAAAATGATATTAGAAAAATTATATGTGAGAATTCTACTATTGAGAATTATTCATATGAGTATTCTTTATTAAAAGATACCTTTAAAAAAATTTATATTAATTTTTTTAAAATACATATAGAAAATTTCCCTAAAAAATATTGTTTTAATCAAATAAGAGAGAATAAATTAGAATATGATGACAACGGTTTAGTTCAAACTTCTATGTATTCTATTGTATGTCAAAATTCTATATACTTGTTAAAATTTACTTGCTATTATAAAGCTTATACATATGAGGAGAATAATTTTTTAATATATCTACCTGTTTTTTCAATATCAGATATTGAAATAGACATATTTAAACCTTTTAGTACATCACAAGTAGATAACTTTATATATGATAACTTAGATTCTTCTGATTATTTACTGTCATTTAATATCAGCTCCCTTATGTACAACAATTTCACTATTAGTAGTATTTTAACAAATGGAATGTTTCCAAACTTTGATATTGGTCTTGAAAGAAATAAAAATTGTTTCAAATATATAAAAGTTTGTAATGATACCATTTATAATAAAATATTAGATTGTATCCAAACTCCTAAAGTATTAACATCAACTTTTAATTTTGGTAAACATTATCCTTTTATGTATGATGACGAAAATGATACTATAAGTAAAATTCCTATTTCTTCTAATGGTTTAATTTATGCTTACTATCTATATGATGGGAATAACACCCAAACCATAAATTGTTCTTTTACAGATGATACTAAACAAAATAATTATTATTCAACTGTAGATGATTTATTAAGCTTAACTTATGAAATTGACATTCCCTTTTATAAAGTAACATTTTCTAACTTATATCCATTTTCTTCTAAAATTGAATATAACCTTTGTTTAGACGAATGTCCGCTTTGGAAAGAGTGTATTAACTTCTTGCTCAATATCGTAGTATAACTTTTTATTTATGTTATAAAAGTACCTGTAAAAAAGTAAGTCAAAAGGGACGGGAAATTGACAATTTCCCCCGTCCCTTTTGACTTACTTTTTTTACGGCCCCTTTTACTTTTTATTCATCTAAATGATAATACTTAGTTACTTTGCCATCTTTTTCTATTGTTTCTTTCAATTTCCATTTTGGCATCCATGGGTAAAAACTTTTAATTAGCCCTAATAGTATTAATAGTAATATTATTAATATTGTCCAAAATGGCTCTACACCTAGTAAGTATGAGAAATATTCTATACTTTTTAGCATATTTTCTCCTAATAAATATTTTAATATATTATATACCACTTTTTCATTTATGTCAATTTATTTTTTTCTTCTCAAAATCCAATTTTTTTCTGCTTTTATTGGTAATACTATTTTTACTTTTTGTTGTGACTTTCCTGGATTTACTGTTTGTATTTCTTCATCTGTTTCTATATCCCATAATTTCTGTATTGTAAATTTTTCTGGTGTTATTGTTCCTGGTATTATAATTTCTAGTTCGTCTCCTACAGTTAATTTATTTTTTATTTCTATAATTGTCTTTTCTTCTTCAAAACCTACAACTTCTCCGCCAAATTCATATTCTGAATTATATTGTTTTCCCTCATACTCTTGAAAATCTTTATTATTTCTATCATTAAAGTAAAAAGTTGTTAATCCTCTTGTTTTTGTTTTTTCTAATTCTTTTAAATATTTTGTATAATCATATTCATTTGGATTTTTAAAGTAATCATCTATTGCATTTCTATATGCATTTACTACTGATGCTAAATAATACTTTGTTTTTAGCCTTCCTTCTATTTTTAAGCTATCTACTCCCATTTCACAAATTTCTGGTATTTCTTTTATTAAGCACATATCTTTTGATGAAAATATGTATGTTCCTTTATCATCATGTTCTACTGGCATTAAATTTCCTGGCTTATTTGCTTCTTCTACATATACATTATATGCCCATCTACAGCTTTGAGCACAATCTCCTAAATTTGCACTTCTTCCTGCTAAAAAGTCACTTAAAAAACATCTTCCAGAATATCCAAAGCAAATAGCTCCATGTATAAACATTTCTACTTCTAAGTCTTCTTTTTTATTTTTTATTAATTCTTTTATTTGCTCTTTATTCATTTCTCTTCCGAAGTATTACTCTTTTTGCACCATTTTTATACCAAAAGTTAGCACTATGATAACTTACAGTGTTGGCTTGTGTACTAATATGTATTTCTACATCTGGAGCATATTCTTTTATTATTTCTACTATTCCTCCATCTGCAACTATTATTCCATCTACTTTTAGTGTATTTAACATTTGAGCTTGTTTCTTTATTTCTTCATATGTTTCATCCCATGCATATATATTTATTGCCGTATATACTTTTTTTCCTATACTATGTGCATATTTTATTGTATTTGCTAAGTCACTATCTTCCATTTCAGCTCTAGTTCTTAATGAAAGTGATGATGTACCTGCATACACTGCATCAGCTCCATACATGAATGCAACCTTTGCTTTTTCAAAAGAACCTGCTGGTGCTAATAATTCTGGTTTCTTCATTTTTTTATTTCCTCCAATTACTTTTTTCGTATTATATCACATTTTTTTATAAATATCTATATTCGAATAAATATTTATATTACTGTTACTAAATTTATGTTACAAGTCACAATTTTAAAATATGCTATTTTTGCTTTAAGTCTTAAATCGGTAAGTAATACTTTTTTTACAATATCGACTTTCAACCTTAGATAATTTAAATATTGCTATAAATTTTAAGTATATGTTTAGGATGTAATTCGGCAAATTCTTATACATATTCCTATTATATATAATCCTCTACATTTCAACTTAAAATATAATATAGTATATAAAAAATAAACTGAAATATACCTTTATAATTGTTTTAAAGTATGTTTCAGTTTTTATATTAATTTTTATATACTTATAGCATATAAGCAAATTTTATTGTAGTATAAGGGCTGGTCTAAAGCCAAAATTAGTATACGTATCAATTGGCATAGCATCTGTTCTATAATAACATGGAGTAGGTCGCCAATCACATGCTCCTCCTCTTACTGATTTAGAAGTAGGATATGCTTTGTCTTCATATGCATAGTTAGTTCTTGTATTTGATTCGTTTGTCCACTCTGCAACATTTCCTGCTACGTCATATAAATTCATTTTCTTTACTGCTTCTGTTGAACCTGTTGTTAATAATACATAACTTTGTGCGCCTGAATTTGTTACTAATGTTTTTGAACTTTTGAAACCATCTGTTTTTAACTGTTCACTATAATTGGTTGAATAATTTACATTTGTATAATATCCACTTAAATTTGTTAATGATGTTCCATCATAATTTCCCCAATTTATTGATTTTAAATCTATTCCATTATCTCCGCATATATTTTAGCATAACATCCCACATCGTTCCTGTTACTAAGGTACTTTTTACATATTTATGACTTTCATACATTCTTCTACTCATTTCTGATGCAGTGTAATAGTCTGCATGATAATATGGTATGCTATCGGCTTTTACTACAATATTTCCGGCTAGCTTTATTGGTTACATTACTTACTGGCGTTCCTTGCCTTATTGCTGTAAAATTATAATTCTGCCCATTCCAATTATTTTGTGACAATCTTGTTTGAACTTCTACGCTATTGAATAATGATGCTCCATTTGCAAATGTTACTGTATAGTCAAATGGATTTGCTTCTCCTGCTTGTTCTTTTTCTTTGTTTAATGTTCCTACTCCTGCTTCATATCTTGCTATATAAAATCCCTCATATTTCTCTATTTGTGGTAATTCTACACTATTTGTTTCTTTATCCCACTCTGTATTGTCACATGCATTTTTCCCGAAATCTGTTTTATGATAGTCTGATAATTTACATGGTATCCATACGAATTGATTTCCTTTTAATTCCTTTGTTACATCTGTTTTTCCTGCTTCTTTATTCTTATCTTCTATATTATCTGATATTACTATTCCACTTGCTAAGGTTCCTCCTACATAGTAAAAGTCTATTGGCACTGGTATTTCATTTCCATTTCCTACTGCTACTGCATATACACTAGATACTTTATAGCTTTCTTTTACTTGTTTTCCAGTTTGTGCATCTACATAATTCGGAAGTATTGTTTTCCACTTTTCTGGTGTTTTTACTATTGTTCCCGCTTCTATGTCTTTCGTATTTTCTGGCAGTTCTTCTTCTATTCCTAACTGTTTATATAGTTCATTTAATAATTTTTCTTCTTCTTTTTCTGCTAATAGATATTTATCTCTAGCTTCTTTTGCTCTTGTAAATATTCCATTTTCTCCTAACCCTATATTTATCATTATTCCTGCTAATATTATTAACAGTACTATTGTTATGACTAGTGTTATTAATGTTATTCCTCTATTTTTCATTTGTTTCCTCCCATATTTTCTTATTTTATCTCTTTTTATTAATTATATGTAATATTATATTTAACCTTTTGGTTAAAGTCAATGTTATTTTTATAATTTCGGTAATATTTAGTAAAGTAGTTTTTACCACTATTATAATAGTATGTAAGAATTTTTTAATGGAGGATTAATGTATATGCAAAAAATTTTTATAAAAAGACTTATTGAGCTAATGGAAGAAAAAGATATGACTCAATGTGAACTTGCAAATTTAATTGGTACTACAAATGTTACTATTTCTAGATATATTACTGGTGATAGAAAACCCAGAATAGAAATTATTGCTAAAATTGCTGAAGTTTTTAATGTTTCTATTGACTACCTTTTAGGGCTTTCTAACAATCGTTTTATTAATAGTTCTTCTAATGATACTGGCTTTTCTAAAATAGAATACAAACTTAATGAACTTGGTTTACTTGACTGTGATAAGAAACTTTCTGATGCTCAAATACAGCTTATTCAAAAATTAATAGAAGCTAATAAGGATTTTATAAATAACCTTAAAGATAAAAATTCATTAGCTTAATTAAAACAAACAAAAATAAAATCAAATTAAACTTAAAAAGCCTAATTTGATTTTATTTTTGTTATCGCTAGGCCATCTCCTACTTCTAAAATTTCAGTTTCTAAATTAGGATTGTTAGTAACCTCAGCTATATATTCTCTTAAATTTCGTACTGCTGTACGTTGCTTGTGTTTGTTGTAATCACTCATTACGTAGCCTTTGTATAATACGTTATCTGCTAATATTACTCCATTTTCATTTAGCATTCTTAGTGCTTCTTTTAAAAAGAATGGATATTTTCCTTTTGCGGCATCTATAAATATCATGTCATATTTATCTTGTAATGTAGGTAATATTTCTACTGCATCTCCTTCATAGATGTTTATTTTTTCTGCTACTCCTACTATCTCTATATTTTCTTTTGCTTGCAATATTCTTTCTTCATCTCTCTCTATTGTGTCTATTTTTCCTCCCTCAAGCAAGTATTGTGAAAAGCACATTGCTGAATAGCCTACTGCTGTACCTATTTCTAGTATTTTTTTTGGTTTTAGTTTTGTTAATATTTCATCTACAACTTCTAATGTATCGTCCATTATTATTGGTATATGCTCTTCTAGGGCTTTTTGTTTTATTTTTTCTAATTCTTGTTTGTTCATTTTTATTCATTCCTTTTTTTTATTATATATTATCACTTTTATAGCGTTTTGGCAATTATAATTTTAGTAGTATTCTATTATTTGTAAGCCTATTATTTTAAAATTTTTATTTTTAAAAATTTTATTTTAAATCTTGTTAAAAAATAGAAATTAAATAATAATAACATATATGTTTCTGAGCATTTTGGTTGCTATTTGACATTTTATGTTAAATCAGGTATAATATAGTTATGTATTGTTTGATACTATATCAATTTACTGAATAGTAATTTTGATATGTTGCTAGCCTGCTTTTAGAAAGGAGAGATTATATGAAGGATTTCATTTTTGTTGTATCTTTTGTATTATGTGGTGTATTTTTTTGTGTATTTTTTGGTATGCTTTTAAAAAATTCCAAAAAATTTAAGACAGCTCGGTACTTCAGAATTTGCAGAAATTTATGCATAATAATATGCATAAGTGCATTTATATGCACGGTGTGTCTTCCCTCATTTTCATTTTCTAATCTTTTTTTCCCTATATCTACAGTTCCAATTTTCTTTATAAATGCAAAAATATATCACAAATGTATTGCCAGTGCTGAGGAACTTGAAATAAGAATGGAAATGTACCTTAAGTCTCAACCTATAGATGTTGAGTACCAGGAGTTAGATTAGAGTAATGTTAACAGTAGCACTATAATTAAGGTTAGCAATCAAGAAACCAGATTGAGCTTATAGCTTATCTGGTTTCTTTTATTTTTTTGTTAGGTTTATTTTTAATTTTTTATATTCTACTTTTTTCCGATTTTAAACAGTCCCTCTTTGGACATCTTCGATTACCCAAGGGGGTGCTTTTAGTTTTTTACTTTTTTTGTCCTCTACCCTTGTAAGTTGTTTTTCTTGGTTTCCGCTATTTAGGACAGTTCCTAATCTAGCCAGATTATTTTTGTTTGTTACTTAAAGTGCTTCTCTATCTTGTTTCCGATTACGAACCGTCCCCAAAGCTACCCTCTCTAGTTTTTTCGGCACCCATTCAGGGACAGCCCCCAACCTAGCTAATCTTGCTTATCTTCTTGCTTCTCTTTCTCTTGTTTTTGTATCTAGTGTTTTCTTTCTTAGACGGATGTTTTTTGGTGTTACTTCTACTAGTTCGTCTTCGGCTATGAATTCTATTGCTTTTTCTAGTGACATTTGTAGTGGTGGTACTAAGCGTAGTGCGTCGTCTGATCCTGATGCTCTTGTGTTTGTTAGGTGTTTTTCTTTACATACGTTTATTGCTATGTCTTCGTTTCTTGAGTTTATTCCTACTATCATTCCTTCATATACGTCTACTCCTGCTCCTATTAGTAGTTCTCCTCTTTCTTGTGCATTGTATAAACCATAT
>JAAVYV010000026.1 GCA_022791325.1 Clostridia bacterium | reverse complement strand
TTATAAATGATAAAATAAAAGTAACCAAAAAAGGGAAAATAAAAATTACCAAAAATGGTTGCTTTTTTTGATGAAAAAAATAAGATTGGTATATTCAAAAGATAAAAAAGGAGTATACCAAATGGAAGAAAAAATAAGAAATATGAAAGGTCAATTGGAAATAATGAAATCAATAGGAATAAAACCAAATTTTAGTGAATTGGAAAGAGCTTTAGGAATAAATAGACATACAATAAAGAAATATTATGATGGTTATGAAGGAAAGCCAGCAGTAAAAAATAAATCATCAAAATTAGATAAATATTATGAAGAAATAAAAAATAAAATAAATTTATGTGGTGTAAATCAAATAGCAGTATATCAATATATTTTTCAGAAAGATAATACAATAGGAACATATTCAAACTTCAAAAAATACTTAAGCAAGCATAATTTAAAGCCAAATAAAAGTAAGAAAGCCCATTTAAGATATGAAACAGACCCAGGAGAGCAATTACAATTTGATTGGAAAGAAGATTTACAAATGATAAGTAAACATGGAGAAATATTTGAATTTAATATATTTTCAACGACGTTAGGATATTCTCGACTGCATAACTTTGTATATAGTAGAACAAAAACCAGAAGTGATGTAGAAAGATGTTTAATGGAAACATTTAAATATATGAATGGTGTGCCAAAATATCTATTAACAGATAATATGAGAGCCGTTGTTGATATAAACGATAATAAAAGAAAAATAAATCCAGAATTCAAACAATTTGTAAAAGATATGGGAACAGATATAAAAGTATGTAAACCAAAAACACCAGAAACAAAAGGAAAAGATGAAACATGCAATAAATTTATGACATGGTTGATACCATATAATTATGAGTTTGAAGATGAAAAAGAATTAATTCAAATAATAGAAAAGATTAGAAATACCGTAAATGCAACAGAAAATCAAACAACAAATGTACCACCAATATTATTATTTGAAAAGGAAAAAGAACATCTATTACCATTGCCAAATAGAAAAATCATATTATCATACTTAAATGGATTAGAGAAGTCGAAAGTATACAATGATTCATTAATTTATTACAAAGGTAAAAGATATTCAGTTAATCCAAAGTATATTGGTCAATATGTTCAAGCCAAACAAATTGATAATATACTCTATATATACCATAATAAGCAATTAATAGCAACCCATGAAATAACAGATAAAATAATAAATTATAATAAAGAAGATTATATGAATGGATTATATAGGAATATGCCATATAAAAATAAAAATGAAATAGAAAGATATACAAAAGAAAATCTAAAAAAATTTGATAAATTACTAAAAAAGAAATAAAGAAAAGAGGAAAAAAATGATATATAATAAAGTAATAAATAATTTAGAAAAGTTAAAATTAGACAAAATGAGATCATACTTATCAACATATATAGATGAAATAAATAAAAATAATATCTCGTTTATAGATGCATTATATGAGTTAACGCAAAAGGAAATAGAATTTAAAGAACAAAGAGCATCAGAATTCAATATAAAGGTGGCAGGATTCCCTTTTATAAGGACATTAGAAGAATTTGATTTTAATTTTCAACCAAGTATAAACAAAAAAGAAATATTAGATTTAAAAACATTAAGATTTGTAGAAGAAAAGAAAAATGTAATATTAGTAGGTTCAAGTGGAGTTGGAAAAACGCATATAGCCACAGCATTAGGAATAGAGGCAGCAAAGAAAAGAATAAGTACATATTTTATAAGTTGCCATGACTTAATAACAAAATTAAATATAGCACATCAAGAAAATAGATTAAAGGATGCACTAAAAACATTTAACAAATATAAATTATTAATAATAGATGAAATAGGATATTTACCAGTAGACAGAAACGGAGCTAATTTACTGTTTCAATTAATAGCTAAAAGATACGAAAAAAGTTCAACAATAATCACAACAAATCAGGCATTTTCAAAATGGGGTGAACTATTTAATGATAGTATTTTAGCAAACGCCATATTGGACAGGTTATTACATCATTCATATATATTTAACATAACAGGAGATTCATATAGAATAAAAGATATAATGGCTCAAATGGAAAATATTAGCAATGTATCTACATAATTTATATTCCCTAAATTGGTAAAAAACATTTTCCCTTTTTTGGTAATTTTGGTATTGACTTTTATAAAAATCTATCAAAATAACAAAAATTACAGAAATAATGGGATTCCCTATGAATAAAAATTAATAAAATAAATATAATACTAAAGAACGGTACTTAGAAAACTTTCGAAGCTCTAAGTCATTCAAATATAGCCTAGAGTCTAGCAAAGATTCTAGGCACTTTTTTAGGTGTGACGGGCATGTCGTTTAGTTAATCGGTGAAAGTCCGTAGTGGGGGTATACATCTCCAACCACATAGTGAAACGCAAGCTATCCATTGTGAGGTGAAAGTGAAGGAAGTGTGTAGCAAAATCTTGGCTCAATGTACAAAAACCTGATACTAAGGCTTGGTAAGCGGATGAGACTACCTATGAAGTCAAAGTCCAAAAGATGTACGTAACCTTATCAAGTAAATCAAGTGGTGTTAGAATATTATCAGTTCCCATTTCTTGCTCAGCAAAGTGAAAAGCTCTTTCATAAAACTCTTTTGCAAATTCGTAACCACCATGTTTTTCAAAATAGTCGGAGTTAATGTCAAATATAAGTTCATCAAATAGTGTGGCATTCTTTTGTAAACCTCTTAATGATACTTGTCCACTATCAAGCATTTCTTTTAATTTCTCATTATAGGTGGTTTCACATCTTTTGTAATGTATATTGTTGTGTGTTTTAGTTAAATCAACATTCATATTAGAATATGATTTATTTTTTCTTTCGTTGTGTCTTTCAGCTTTAGTTATACTTGTTTTAGTATAAGT
>JAAVYV010000025.1 GCA_022791325.1 Clostridia bacterium | reverse complement strand
TGTAGATAATAATATTTTATCAAATTGGTATCTCTTATTCAAATTTTTTATTTAATTTTTTATATCAAAATCATATTGAAAGCCTATATATTTCAATATTTTTTCTTTTTTTGCAATCCCTACGAAAAGTTTATGCTAACTGTTTGACTATTCGGTTTAAATATTCAGTATATATGTAGGGGCGATTATCAATCGCCCGTGCTCCAAAGGCTTTGCTATATTTGTAATCTAGTAACTTCTTTGAAGAAGCATAGAAGTTTATTCTCTGTGGTCTGCTGTCAATTGTACTAAAGCATAATTTATCTCTAACTCGCTATTTGCTCGAAGATCTAAGAAAATAGTCTCCCCTACAATTTAAATTAAATGAATCAATAATTTATATTTTTACTTAGCTATAAATTATAACTTAGTTTTTTACATTATTATTTCTATACCATATACTTTACCATTATCCTGTAATTTTATTTCTTTTTCTTCTATTTCATTTCCATTTAGAATAAATTTTTCTACGCCGTGTATTTTTTCCGTTTGGATTTTTTACTTTTATATTGTATATGCTTGTTCCATATTTATAGTTTATAGAATATTCTTCCCAACTACTTTCTATACATGGTTCTATTTTCAAGGTATTGTTTTGTATTTTTAGTCCTAATATATATTCTATGCCTGCTTTTAACATCCAACTACTTGAACCTGTATACCATGTCCACCCTCCTCTTCCTGCTAAATTTCCGTATTCCGTATATATCTGCTGCAATAACATATGGCTCTACTTTGTATTTGTTTGCTGACTCTTTTGTTTTTGAGTGTTCTATTGGGTTTATCATTCTAAATAAGTCTACTGCTTTATTTCCAAAGCCTAACATGCTTTCAGCTACTATGCTCCATATTGCTCCATGTGTGTATTGTCCTCCATTTTCTCTGGTTCCTGGTAAATATGCTTTTATATAGCCTGGCTCTAGTTTGCTTTTTTCAAATGGTGGGTCTAGTAGTTTTATTATTCCATTTTCTTTGTCTACTAGGTGATTTTCTAGGCTTTCCATTGATATATATTTTTTGTCATTATCTCCTGCATTTGATATTGTGGCCCAACTTTGTGATATTCCGTCTATTCTACATTCTTCATTTTGAAGGCTTCCTAGTTCGTCTCCGTCATCTGTGAAGGCCCTTTTGTACCAACGACCATCCCAAGCTCGGGTGTTTAACGATTTTTTTAGTTGTTCTAGTATTTGTTTGTATTTTTCTATTATAGTTATCTGTTCTGTTTTACATTCTTCATTATTAATTAAATTTTGGTTTGGTTCTGTAGTAGATTGTTCATTATTGTTTGTTTGTTTTTCATTGCCGGTTTTTAGTAGTTTCTCCGAAGGGCGGACGAGCCATGCTCGCCCCTACAATTATTTCGAAGTTTTTCCCATTTATGGTAGTTTCTTCGAAGGGCGGGCGATTAATAATCTCCCCTACATCTGTTTTAAAATTATCCACTATAGCTTGGCTACTTGTATTCCAACTTCCAACTTCCAACTTCCAACTTCCGTCTCCGACTTCCGACCTCTGTTTTCTCTCTTCCATTATTGGTATAAATTTACTTAATATGTCATACAAGAAAAATCCTAGCCATACACTTTCTCCTTTTCCTTTGTTTCCCACAGTGCTCATTCCGTCGTTCCAGTCTCCTGAACCGATTTTTGGTAGGCCGTGCTCGCCAAAGTTTAGGCTTTTTTCTATTGCTCGCAAACAGTGCATATATATTGGTTCTTTTATTTCGGAGTCTTCGTATAGGTCATATCTTTCGTCTATTCCTTCTTCTAGTATTTCTCCTTTTTTATAGGCTACCTCTATATTTAGTATTTCGTAGTCGCCTGTCATATTTATATATTCACATACCATATATACTAGCCATAGTAAGTCATCTGAAAACCTTGTGCGTATTCCTCTTGAGGTTTCGTCATGCCACCAGTGCTCTACATCGCCTTCTATAAATTGGTGCCCTGCGTGTTTTATTATTTGGTTTTTCATTAAGTTTATGTCGTAGTATTTTAGTCCTAAAGTATCTTGTAGTTGGTCTCTGAAACCATAGGCTCCTCCTGATTGATAAAAACCTGATTTTGCCCATAACCTACATACTAGGGTTTGGTATGCAAGCCAGCCATTTAGTAATATATTAAAAGACTCTACTTTTGTTTTTACTTGTATTTTTCTTGTAAATTCAGCCCAATAATTTTTTACTTTTTCTAGTTCTAGCATACATGTTTGTATTTTAGAATATTTATAACTATTGTCTAAACATGACATTTTGTCTTCTTCCATTCCTAATATAAATGTTATGTCTTTTGTTTCAAATGCTTGCAAATCTATTTCTATTTGTATTGCTACTATATTGTCCATTCCTAGTGAGTTTTCATTATTTAGGCTATATTTCTTTAGTGCCTCTGGGTTTGATAGTGTTCCGCTTCCTATAAAGAAGTTTTTGTCTCCTGTATATGAACTTATTTTTTCACTACTTGACACATATGCATACTCATTTTTATTATCTGCCCTATTTTTTATTATTATCGTATTTGAGCTTTCTTTGTTTTCTAGTTCTATATATCCATTAGAATTTAGCTCGTCTTCCCCTAGTACTGGTTTTATATAGTATACTAGTTTTACTTTTTTTCTTTTAGGTGCTAAATTTTTCAAAGTTAATAAGTTTATTTTCACACTATCTTCTTTTGGTACAAATATTTTTAGAGTTTGCATTATATCCATACTTGTGTGTTCATATTTAGCGTAGCCAAATCCATATGTTATGGTATAATTGTTATTATCTGGCATAGGGTTTAAACCTAAAGACCATGTTTTTAGTGTTTCTGCTTCTTGCATATATATTACTTCTGATGGTACATCTGTTACTTGGTTATTTGACCAAGCCGATATTTTATTTAGCCTACTATTTTTATACCAAGTAAATCCTCCTAAGCTTTCTGTAACTAAGCATCCGAACTTTTCATTTGCTAAAACATTACTCCATACAGTTGGCAGTCTATTTTCTTTATTTACTTTTATTATATATTCTTTTCCGTCTTCTGAAAAACCGCCATATTCATTATAGTATTTTAATTTTTGAATATCTAAATTATTAGTTATTTTTTCTTCCTCAAGTATTACTTCTTTTGCATTTTGATTTCCTATTTGTTTTATACTTTCTAAATATTCTTCTTCTAAGTCTTTTATTTGCCTTGAAACTTCTCCTTTACTAGCATCTATTATTATATTTGCTTTAAATTCTAGTAAATCTTTAGCTTCTTTATCTTCTATTATAAATATTCCTCCATTTATGTTTTGCATATATGATAGGTTTTTGTTTAGTATACTATTTATTATTTCTTCTTTTACATATCTTTCATAATTATTTTCTTCTTCATCCAATATTACTAAGTCTACTTGTATATTTTTTAACCTATAAAATTCATATGCCTTTAGTACTTCTTCTAACACATATATATCTACTGTTTCATTCATTTTTACTAATATAATTGGCAAGTCTCCTGAAATTCCATACTTCCAAAGTTCACTTTGTGGGTAGTTATTTTTAGGTAAGTTTTTTAGATATAACTTTTTAAATGGATTTTGGTATAATATTAGCCCTAACATATTTTGATATGTTTCTATATTTTTATGATTTAGCCCTAAATACCTACTTTCTGTTTCTACTCTTGCTGTAGATAATTTGAAGTTTTTATCTATTTTCTCAAAGTTACAGTATTTTTTTACCATATTAACGGCTTGCTCTTTTTCTTCACTTACTGCTATTATTAAACTTAGGTTTGTATTTTCTCCTGGCTTAATTTTTATTGTTTGTTTTATTGCGATAATTGGGTCTAAGCTTAAGTTTGTACTTTTGGAGAATGGCTTTGAGTGTTTTACCATGGTTGGAAGTCCTAAGTTACCTCTTCCTTGGAATTTTTCTTTGTCTAGTTCATATTCCATTTCCCCTAATGTTTCATTTTGTGAATATAGTGTAACTGCCATATATATTTCTTTTTCTTCTGGAGATCTTTTTCTTCTTTTTATGGTTATTATATTTTCTTCTACATTTTCAAATTTTAAGAATAGTTTATTAAATGCTGGGTGGGAATTTGCCGAAGCTTCAGTTGAAAGTAGTGGCTCTAATGCTGATGTTATTTCTAATATTTCTTCTTCTAGTCCATTATTTTTTATATTTATATTTCTTATTTCTACTGGCTCTTCTTGTGCAGTAGTTACTTTTGTTAAAGTTTCTATTCCTCCATCTATTCTTCTTATTTTACTTACATCTTCTGAAAAGTTTATTTCGTATTTATCTGGCTTTGACAAGTAGTTCATATAGTTAGATGTCCATATTCTTTTATTTTTTATACTTTTTAAGTAAAATACTATCCCTTCGTTTTCTTCTGATAATGGTTTAAATCTGTTTACTAGTATATCTTTATATTTACTATAGCCATTGCCTTTTTGATCCATTACTATTAAATATTGATTATTTGCAATAGCATTTATTTTATTTAAATTGTTATCTATTTTATTATATACTCGTGTAGCATAGTTTTCGTAATCTATATATTTTATTTTTTCTGGTTTCTTCTTTTCTTCTTTTGTTATTATCATATTTTCTGGCATTCTTTCTTGCAGAAGTATTTCTACTGCTTCTATTTCTGGGTTATTGCTAAACCTTTTTTGTAATATATTTTTTGTAAATAAATTATTTATAGAAAGCAATATTAATGCTTGATGATGTGCCATATAAGTTTTTACTGGTTCATATTTTTTGCCTTTTTTTAGCCTGATAGGTGTGTAGTCTACTGATTCGTAAAATCCATATTTATTATACATATCATATTTTTCAAGTTCTTTTAAGTTTTTTACAACTTCTTTTGGCTCTTCTGGTAGTGCTAAGCTTGATGCATAACTTGCAACTACTATGTCATCTTCTAAACCTCTTTTTAGGCCTAACCATGGTATTCCTATTGCTTTATATTGGTAGTTTCCATTTAAGTCTTTCATATTGAAGGCTGTTTCTGAAAATCCCCAAGGTATACCTAGTTTTTTTGCATATTCTTTTTGATTGTCTATCATGAATTTACATGATTCATCTAATAAACTTCCTTCATATTTTTTTATATTTATATTTGGCATTAAATATTCAAATGCTGTTCCTGACCATGATATTAAACCTTTATATCCATTTAATACAGTTTGTGTTCTGTTTAGGCTATACCAATGTTTTTCTGTTACATCTTTTTTTGCAATTGCAATTAGGCTTGCTTGTCTTGCTTCTGAGGCTAATAAGTCATAATATGATGGTGTTAATTTATTTTCTTCTATATCAAAGCCTATTGAAAAT
This sequence comes from Clostridia bacterium, assembly GCA_022791325.1. GTDB lineage: Bacteria > Bacillota > Clostridia > TANB77 > CAG-508 > UMGS1663. The sequence goes on along the minus strand of JAAVYV010000025.1, from coordinate 5,233 downwards.
AACATTTTTTCTTTGTCATATAATTTTTCGAAGTCAGCTTTAGCAATTGGTATTTCATTTATTTGTTTATCTACCCAATATGGTATTAATGCTAAATACTTTTCTTTTTCTTCTTTACTTAAGTTTTCGTCTTCTTGTATTTTATTTTTTGCTTCTTTATAAAAGCTTTTTAGTACATATACATATCCTATAAAGTTACCACTGTCTACTGTTGATATATACCTTGGTATCAACGGTTCTAAGGTTTTTATATTATACCAATTGTAAAGGTGCCCATGCCATTTTTGAAGACTTTCTATTACTTCTACCATTTTATTTAATAGTTCTAGTGTGTCATATAGGTTTTCATAGCCTAAGTCGTAGCTTGATACTACTGCTAAAAGTCCTAGTCCTATATTTGTTGATGATGTTCTTGGTACTGCTTTTGGTTTTCTATCTTCTTGGTAGTTATCTGGTGGCAAATAGTTATTTTCTTTTGTAAGCATATCTTTGAAAAATTGCCATGTTCTTTTTCCACATTCAGTTAGATATTCTTTTTCTTGCTTGCTTAGTTCTTCTATTTTTTCTTTTTGTTTTTCTTTTCTGCTTATATACCACATAAACGTTGGTGCTATTAGCCATAATGCTCCTATACTTATTAAAGTTACGTTTCCCCCACTTGCAAGTATTATTAGTATTCCAAATATGATATTGGCAAGCATATTTTTATAGTATGATTTTAGGTCATTTTTACTTAATTTTTCTGCATCTTCTGAGGTTGTCCATTCTAGCAAATGTTTACCACTTATTTTTATTCTATATATACTTCTTACCATGGCGTCTAATGACATGTAGGCTTTGTCTGGTAGTACTGCTAGGGATATAATTCCTCTTAGCAGACTTGCTACAAAGGAATTTATTGTGGGCTCAAAGCTTTTTTGATATTTGTTTCCTTCTTTTCTGAAGATTATTTTGTTTAGGATGTCTATTATTGTTGGCATCATTATTGAGATTAGGGATATTGATATGCCTATGGTTGTTATAAAAGTCCAAGGTCCTTGCGGGTCGCCGATGGCGGCGACCCCTACAGAAAATGTTTATTATTAATGTTGTGATTATTAATAGCATGATGGTAATTGGGTGTATAGCTCTTATTAGGTTGTCGAATATTTTGTATTTTGATAGGAAGTTTAGAGGGTTTTTCTTTTTTATTTCTTTTTTGTCTATAATATATTTTTTTATCCAACTGTATATTTGAAAGTCTCCTCTTATCCATCTGTGAAGCCTTGTTTTGAAGCTTGCATATGAGTATGGGTAGCCGTCCATTAGCATTATATCACTGGCAAGGCCGGCACCTTAAGTAGCTTCCTTCTAGTAGGTCATGACTTAGTACGGTGTTTTCTGGTATTTCGTTTTTTAATACCTTTGAGAATACTTCTAGGTCATATATTCCCTTTCCTGTAAATATTCCTTCGTCAAAATTATCTTGATATATATCTGAAATGGCATTTGCGTATGGGTCTACTCCTCCGCTTCCTGCAAATATTTTTGTGAATACGTTTTTTCTACTTGCATTTAGGTTTATTCCTACTCGTGGTTGCATTAGGGCATGGCCTTCTATTACACAGTCTTTCTTTTCATTTAGCTCTGGTTTATTTAGAATATGCTCCATGGCTCCTATTAGCTCTAGTCCTGTACTTAGTACAAGTTCTGTGTCACTATCTAAGGTTATTATATATTTTACTTTTGGTAATTCTTTTATATTTTTTTGCTTTTTCCATTTTTCTAGTGAGTTTTCTCTGAAAATATTTTCTTCATTGCCTAATAGATATTCATTAAATTGGTTTAACAAACCTCTTTTTCTTTCCCAACCTAAATAGCATTCTTCTTTTCCATTCCAAAACCTTTTTCTATATATGAAGTTAAATTTTGGCATATTTCCTTCTTTTGATGGGTACATGTTATTTAATATTTCTATTTGTTTTAGTCCTTCTTTTATTACTTCTTCGTCAAATTTTTCTTCCTTATTAGGCCCGGCAAGTACAGTCTCCTAATAGAGCAAAGTATATATTTTCGTTTTTATTAGCTAAGTAGTATACTTCTAACTTACTCATTAATTCTTTTATTTTCTCTTTGTTTTTTATTATTGTTGGTATTACTACAAAGGTTTTACTATTACTTAGTTTTCCGTATATCTATTTTTGGTATTGGCTTTGGCACAACTATTTTTCCTAGAATGTACCTTATTATTTGTATTACTATCTCTTGAATTGGTATTAGAGTTAGTATGAAGAATAGTAGGGTTAATCCTAAATTTATTTTTTGTGATATGTGATTAGGGGTTATCGGGTCGCCGATGGCGGCGACCCCTACAACGCCTATTTTTCCTATGCATATTGATATTAGTGCGGATATTAGTATGCTTGTGCCCCATACACATAGTACATATAATTTTGCTTTTGTTTCATTTTTTATTTGTTTCTTTTCTTTTCCTAAAAGTAGACTAACTAGTTCTTGCTTTCCTTTATTTATTAAGTAGTAGCCAACATGTTTTTGTTTTTCGTTTAGTCCTTCTTTCTTACATAGCTCTATTATTTTGTTTGCTATATATATTTCTGATATTTTTGTTTTTTTAGATAATTTTTTTATTTCATTTCTGTAAGTTTCTTTTGTTTTATAGTCCATTTTATTATATACACCTGCTGGGTCTAATTTTAGTGTTTCTTCTACTCCATTTATGTTTTGGAATATTTGCATAAAGTCCATTCTTAGTAGCTCTTTTATGCTAAGTATTGCATTTGCCATACTTACTTTTTTTAGGGCTATGTCAAAATGTTCTTTTCTTATTACTTCATTTGTTGTTGTTCCGAAGTTTATTTACTTGTTCTTCTAATGCGTTTATATAGCTATATGCCTGTTTTCCATATTTTTTTAGTCTGTATGACATATATTCTATAAATGGATATTTCATTTCTCCATAGCCTTTTACTCTTTGCTTATATTCTCCTAAATTTTTAAATTTTAGTTCTTCTTTATTTTCAATTAATCTTTCTAATATATTTTCTACCCTATATTTTTGCATTTGACTGAAATATATTTTTTCACATATATCTTTTATGCTTTCTATTAAGGCTATTTGAATAAATATTCCTATGTTCCATATTTCATCCATGCTTAATGTCTTTTTTCTTTGATAGGCTTTTAGTAGCTTAGTAACTGTTTTAGTTTCAATTTTATTATCTGTATATGCTACAATTTCTGAAGCTATAACATACACTCTTGCAAAGCCTTTATTGCTTCCGTTAGAAATGCCTACAAAATTTGTATATTTATTTAGTGGCATTTGGCTAATTATCATTTTGTAGGTTTCTTCTATCATATAAAAGTTGTCTAAAAGCCATTCTCCTGCGGGGTGTATTGGAAGTCCTAATTTTATATGGTTATTTAGTAAATTATATACTTCTTCAATAATTTCAAAGTTTTGTATGCATTTTGGAATAGGGTATGTTTCTTTACTACTATTATTTTGCAAAATATGGTCTGATGCCATTTTTTCCATATAGTTTTCTAGTTGTGCTTTATCTAAGGTAATTCCTTTTATATTTAAATTTTTATATTCTTTTATAAAAAACGAATTTAACATTTCTAGGCTCCTTTTTTTATTGCTAAGAAATGAAGAAAGTCGCTTCGCTACGCTGACAGCACTGCTAGCCTATACAATTTTAAATTAAAATAGAGTACTTTTGTATAATACAAAAAAGAGACTTTATCTCTTGAACGAGCAATGCTCTCCCCTACAATTTAAAATCGGTTTTTCCTATATTATAAAAAAATTTCCACTTCTTAGCAAACTTTTTACACATATTGTTTGCTAATTGTGGAAAATTTATACTATTTTTGTATTTATTTATATTTCTTTATACTATTTTGAAATTCAATTTTTTAATTCTAATTGCATATTAAAGTATCTAATCGTTTTTAATTTTAGTATAAATATAAATCAGTTGTTTTTTATTTAATTCATAATAAATTTTGTATAGTTTTTTAAAAGTGACCTTATTCCCAAAAGGGACAGATTTCTCAAAAGTGACAGATTTCCCATTTGGAAACGTCCCCAATGGGAACTAGTCATAAAAATAATCAACTATACCATTATATATCCCCCACGCTAAACGGTTCTGATACTCATCTTGTAATAATAACTTTTCTTCTTCGTGATTTGATAAAAAACCACATTCTACTATCGATATTGGTATTTCCACATGTTTCATTATATATACCGTATCTAACTTCATTGCTACTCTTTTGTTTTCTTTTTGAATTGATTCATTTAAATTTTGTTGTATGCTCTTAGCAAGGTTTATACTTTTCTCATTTCCTTCTTTATAGAAACATTGCCAGCCCCAATATTGCTCTTGTGGTATTTTATTTAAATGTATTGATATAAATATATCTGCTTGGCTCTCATTTCCTATTTTTACTCTATTATGAATATCTGATATTTTCTTTTGCTTTAATGTTTTACTATCTAGGTCATATATTGCATTTTCATCACTACGTGTTAATATTACTGTTGCACCTGATTGTTCTAATAAATTTTGCAGTTTTATTGCTATTTTTAAGTTCGTTTCTGCCTCTGTTGTTCCGGTTACTACTTTGTGCACCGCTCATCTGGAACTCCGATGCCCGAGCATCTATTACTATTACTTTATTTGTTACTGGCAAAGCTACCGTTTCTACTGTATTTTCTTTCTTATTTTCTACTCTATTTACCCCTATTGTGCAAACAATTAGTGTGGCAAATACCATTAAACTTACATATATTAATTTCTTTTTATGTATTACTATCATATAAAAACACCCCATAAATATATATGAGGTATTTTATATTTTATTCTATTTTATAATGTTACTTTTTTTATCAATGCTTGGTTTAATGTTGATAAGTCTGTTACTGTTATTTGTCCATCAAAGTCTACGTCTGCAGATTTCTCTAGTATTCCTGTTAGTTTTATTTTGTTTGTTAGTTTTTGATTTAGGGTTGATAAGTCTGTTGCTGTTATTTGTCCATTTCCGTCTAAGTCTCCTCTTACTCCTACTATGTATTCATACCTTGTTCCTTTATATTCTACTTGCAAAGTGTAACCTGTTCCTACTAAGTCATTATTTTGTATTTCACTACCTTGTTTGTTTAATACTTTCATATTTCCGTTTGTTGTTATATTTTTCATAAAGGTTTCTTTGTTTGTATTTG
>JAAVYV010000024.1 GCA_022791325.1 Clostridia bacterium | reverse complement strand
CTTCGTGAACTTCTCCTATTTTATGAGTTCTACCTGTATAGAATAGAATTCTTTCTGTAGTAGTAGTTTTTCCAGCATCTATATGGGCCATGATTCCTATGTTTCTTGTTCTCTCTAAAGGAAACTCTCTTCCAGCCATTTTTGCTTTTTCCTCCTTCTCTATCTTGTTTAAGTTTCTGACGGGGACACATCTTCCCCCTAGGTATTCCTTTACGGACAAGATATTTCCCGCGCCGGGTACCTCTATTATTTAAATTTTGCATTGTTTCCGCGTTAGGGACATTTCCTAATCTATCCAGATTATTTTAGTTTATCGTAATTTTTTTATAATCTATCTTGTTTCCGATTAGGAAACGTCCCTAACGCTACTGTCTATGCTATTTTACCATTTGTAGTGTGCGAAAGCTTTGTTTGCTTCTGCCATTCTGTGCATGTCTTCTTTTTTCTTGAATGCTCCACCGTTTCCAGCAATCGCGTCCATTATTTCTCCGGCTAATTTTTCAGCCATTGTTTTTTCATGTCTATTTCTAGCATAAGTAACTAGCCATCTTAGACCTAAAGTTTGTCTTCTTTCTGGTCTTATTTCTAATGGTACTTGGTATGTTGCTCCACCAACTCTTCTTGCTTTTACTTCAAGAACTGGCATTACATTGTTAAGAGCTGCTTCGAATACTTCTAAAGCGTCTTTTTGCTCTTTTTCTTTTATGATGTCAAATGCATCATATACTATTTTTTGAGCAACTGTTTTTTTACCGTCTAGCATTACATTGTTTATTAATTTTGTAACAAGTTTGCTATTGTACATTGGATCTGCTATTACTTCTCTTTTTGCTACATATCCTCTTCTTGGCACTATTCTTCACTCCTTTTTTCTAATGTCAGGGGACACTCATTACCTCTTTACTACTTCCACTAGGATAGAAGAAATATTCCCTCCCTTTGTGAATTATTGTTCAAATAGTTTTAGTTGTCTCCTGCTTATTTTTTGATATTTATATAAAATATCTAAAGTTACTCGGAAAGTATTTTCTCCCCGTACAGTGCGTATAATATATATTCTAAATTTAAGTTTTCAGGATTTTGGCTAAGAGTTAAATTTAATTTTTCCAACTTCTAACCTCCAGCTTCCAACTTCCAATTAGTATCTTCTTATATGCACTAAATTAATCTTCATAGATTAATATAATTTTAAATTTCTACCTAAATTCTATTTTTTAGGTCTTTTAGCTCCATATTTAGATCTAGCTTGCATTCTGTCTTTAACACCTGCTGTATCTAATGTTCCTCTTATTATGTGGTAACGAACACCTGGTAGGTCTTTTACCCTTCCACCTCTTATTAGAACAACACTGTGCTCTTGTAGGTTGTGACCGATTCCTGGAATATAAGAAGTTACTTCATAACCGTTTGAAAGTCTAACTCTGGCTACTTTTCTTAAAGCTGAGTTTGGTTTCTTTGGAGTTACTGTTTTAACTACTGTACATACACCTCTTTTTTGTGGTGCTCTTTTATTTGTTACTCTTTTTTTCATAGTATTGTAACCATGTTGTAGAGCTGGTGATGTTGATTTAGTTTTTTGTGTATGTCTTCCTTTTCTTACTAATTGGTTAATTGTTGGCACTTAAATTTCACCTCCTTGATTTTTGTTTATTGTAATTTTTTTTACAATAATTAGTTGATTTCATAATTTATTGTAACACTATTTTGTTTTTTCATTTTTTTGTATTATTTATATTGTTACAATATAGAAAACCGTTACGGAAATACCATTTGTTGGCATTTTACTATAACGGTTCTATTTTATCATTTTTATGTATCTATGTCAATATTTTTTACTTATTTTATTTATCTTTGTGATCTTTCTTCATGTTCTTTATGATTTCTTTTTATTTCTTCTAATTTTTCTTTTTGCATTTGCTCTGCAATATCTTTTACTACTTGATATTTTAAACTTTGTGTAAAATCATTCTTTGCTTCATTTTTAATTACTTTTGGTTGTACTTGTACTTTTTGTTCTTCTTTACTGCTTACGCCTTTTTTTCTGTTTGCTCTCCAGTTTTTAAACCTTTTTATAAATTGAAACCATTTTGGCTTTTTTTCTGCTTTTATTACTTGTTTTTGTTGCACTTCTACATTTTTTACTTTGCTTTGCTCATTACTTGTTCCTTCTATTTTCACATTATTTTCTTTATTTGTTTCTAAATTGTTTTGTTCTTTTGCTTTTTTCTCTTTCTTTGTTGTTTCTTCTCTTAAACTTATAATAACTTTTTCATTAATTGTAATTTGATTATTATATCTTTTTATTTTTCTGTTGCTATCGCCAAGTTCTCTTTGTAGCTTTTTCTTATTTTCTTCAATTGCTTTTTTAGTTTTATTAATACTAGCATTTATATTTATTTCTTTTTTTTCTTTATCATATACTGCATTTTTCATAATACTCTCTATGGCTTCTTTTGTCACACCTAATTTGTTTTTTTCTGAGTAATCTATTATTTCATCTTTATCTTCTTCTATTTTTTCTTTTAATTTTTCTATTTCTTCTTTCTTTTTATCTATTTTATCTTTGTCTTTTTCTTCATCTAATTTTGATATTTGATATTTCAATTTTCCTATTAAATTATTAGTATTTAGCATTTCTTGTAAACGCTCTTTCATACTTGGATGATTTTTAATCATTTCTTGTACTGCTTCTATATCTTGTATCTTTTTGTTTTCTTCTTCTATTTTCTTTTTAGTTTCTTCTTTCCCTTTTTCAATCTCTTCTATTTCTTTATTTACTTTTTTATTTTCTCTTTCATATCTTTTAGCTAATACTTTCTCTAAATGCTTTTTCATTTCTGGATCTTCTTTTATTTCTTGTATTATTTCTTCAATCTTTTCCTGAAATTCTTGTATTTCTTTTTTTTCTTGCTCTGCTTTCTCTTTTATTTCTTCAACTTTTTTCTTATTCTCCTCAATTTTTTCCTCTGCTATATTAACACTTTCTTCGTCATTTTCTCTTTGTGATATTATTTTTTCTCCCCTTGCTATTTCAATCTCTTCCATTGTTATATTTAGTTCTTCTTCCATTTTTTCAATGACTTTCTTCTTATTTTCTATTGCACTTTTAGTTTCTTCATAATCTTTATTTAGTTTTTCTAAATCCATTATTTTTCTCCTTTTTTACTATTTTAATATTTCATCACACATATCTGTTATACTATTCAAATGCTGGATTAAAGCTTCTGCCTCTACTTTTAAATCCACTATTTCTTCTATTGACATTTCTCTTAATTTTTCTTTTGTTATTTGAGATATTTTTGGTTCCATATCTTTTCCTCCTATTTGTTTTACCTATTATTTATTTTACCATAAAATAACATAATTTGCAATAATTTTATGTTATTTTGATTTTATAAGAAACATTGATACTAATATAATAATCTGTAATCTTTCAATATAATTTTTATTATTAAATACATGGCTCGATTTGATAAATAATTTTATGTATTTCTAACCGATTACTCCTTACATTTTCAACTAAAATTTGTCTACTTTCCTAGTACAAGAAAAGCTTTCAGTATAATATTGTACTAAAAGCTTTTTCTAATTATTTTATTATAAATTTTAATATGATAATATTTTAATGTAATATCATTTTTATAATTTTATTTCTCTTCTTCTCTCTCTTGTTCATTTGCATTTTCTCCAGTTTTCTTCATTGCTTCTTCGTGATCTATTTGTTGTTGTTCTGCTTTCATATGTAATTTTTCTCTTCTTGCTGCTTCTCTTTCTCTTTTTGCATCTTCTTTGTCGGCTTGTCTATAAGCTTGTTCCATCATTTCTTGTTTTTTATCTTCACTTGCTTTTTCATACATTTCTCTATGTACTTCTCCTCTTGCAGTTTGTACTTGATCTTTTACATTTCCTGCTACTTTTCCTGCTGTCAAAGCTGCTACTTTTCCTCTTCTTCCTATTGCTTTTACTCCTCTTCCTATTCCTGTTGCTACTTTATAACCTAATACAAATGGTGCTGCTACTACAACTGCTACCCCTTTTCCTACTGTCTTTACCACTTTTCCTACATTCTTAATTGCTCTTTGTATTGCTGGATTTTTTGGCTTTTCTTGGTCTTCTGGTCCTAAATCTTTTACATATTCTTTTTTCTCCATTTTATATTTTAATTGTTCAACAGCTCTTGCATATTGCTCTTCACTAATTACTCCGTTTTCTTTTGCTTCCATTAATTTTTCGTTTTTTGCTATATAGGCATCCATAATTTTTTGTTCTTGCTTTTCCCTACTTCTGTCAGCCCTTTTTACTAAGCTTTGTCTTGCTGCGTATTTCATTATTTCGAAATATTTTCCTTCTGATTCAAGTTGTTGCAAAGATGTGTCTTTGTCCTTTTCTCTTAATTTTTCTACTATTTTATGTAATTGTTTGCTAGTAAATCTTTTAAAATCTGCAAATGTTTTTAATTTTAATTTTAAAACTTTCTTTTCTTTTTTATTATTATCTTCCATAATATTACCCTCCATTTTATTTTTTTCTTTAGCTACTTTTTATTTTACCATAAACTGACATAATTCGCAAGTATATTATGTATATTTGGTTATATGTAATCAAAATTTAATATTTCATACTTATTTTTTATACAAATAAAAGATACATAATATGTACCTTTATTTGTTCTTTATTTCTGCTATTGCTCTATCCGCAAGCTTTGAGTATTTTATTTTTTTATCTTTTATTTTTTCTGGCAATACAGGTAATATTCCGAAAGTTTGCATTCATTGGCTGAAATTTTTCGTTGCTACTTGATATGTAATTGGCTAAAGCGCCTATCATTGTTTGGTTTGAGAAGATTTTTCTGTTTTTTGTTTGCTTAAATTTCTCTATTGCATTTAGGGACGCAACCATTCCAGAAGATATTGACTCTACATATCCTTCTACTCCTGTTATTTGACCTGCAAAATATATATTTTTATTTTTCTTAAAATTGTATGTTTCATCTAAAAGTTCTGGTGAATTTATAAATGTATTTCTGTGCATTACACCATATTTTACAAATTCTGCATTTTCTAGTCCTGGTATTATACTAAACACTCTTTTTTGTTCTCCAAATTTTAGGTTTGTTTGGAATCCTACTATGTTATATATTGTTCCTTCACTGTTGTCTTGCCTTAGTTGTACTACTGCATATGGCCTTTTTCCTGTTCTTGGGTCATCAAACCCAACTGGTTTTAATGGCCCAAAGCGAAGCGTATCTATTCCTCTTTTTGCCATTACTTCTACTGGCATACATCCTTCAAATATCTCTCTTTTTTCAAATTCATGTAATTCTACTACTTCTGCATTTATTAATTCATTTACAAAGTTTTCATATTCTTCTTTATTCATTGGCAAGTTTATATAGCTTGCTTTTTCTTTACTTATACGCTCTTTCCATTCTTCTATTTCTTCATCTTTTCTTTTTTCTTGTTCATATCTATCACCGTAAAAAGCTATATTCATATTTATACTGTCTTTTTCTACTATTGGTGCTGCTGCATCATAAAATGCTAATTTATCTTCTCCTGTTATTTTTTTTATGCTTTCTGAAAGGCTGTCTGATGTAAGTGGGCCTGTTGCTATTATTACAATTCCTTCTTTTGCAAGATTTTCTATATCACATACTTCTTCATTTATTATTTCTATATTTTCGTTATTTCTTAATACTTGTGTTACTTTTTCTGAAAACTTTTCTCTGTCTACCGCTAGAGCTTGTCCTGCTGGTACACTTGTTTTATCTGCTATTTTTATAAGTAAGCTATCTAGTATACGTAGTTCTTCTTTTAGTAATCCACATGCATTTGTGTGTAAATTGGATTTAAATGAATTGCTACATACTATTTCTGCTAAGTTTTTATTTGAATGCGCTGGTGAATATTTTACTGGTTTCATTTCATATAGTTTTACTTTTATTCCTGCTTTAGCTATTTGGTACGCTGCTTCTGAGCCTGCTAAGCCTCCGCCTATTACTGTTATATAATTGTTCATTTTTTGTTCCTCTCTATTTTTATTTTTTATATAATATCACGAATATTAAAACATGGCAATTATTAAATTTACTTTAATAGGACTAAATCATAAAATTTTATGGTTTAGTCCTAACTATTTTATATTATTTTTCTTTTATAAAGTTCTTTTATATATTGTAGCAAATTTACTCCAATTTTCATTATTTTTCATTTTTTCTTTTAAAGTATCTGGTATTTCATTAAATGCTATGTCTTTTTTTAGTAATTCTACCATTAATGTTCCACTACATTTTAATAAATACTCATTTGCTTCATTGTTATTAAATAATTTATTTAGTATTTCTTTATTGTTTATTACTTCTTCTAATGTATTATAATTTTTCTCATTGTTATCAAGCCTTGCAATTTTTATCCAATTTTTCCAGTTATCTTCCTTTACTGCAATTATTTCATATACATCTATATATCTAGATGCATTAGTATAATTTCTCACATAATTTTTAGTATAATCATAATAATATGTATTAGATTTTGAATGAAGAGAATGTATCCCAATATATCCCTTCCAATTTTCTGGAATATTTCGACCTTCATTATTTTTTCCATAGAATACAATATTTGGCCCATTACCACCTTGTAATGTATATTGAGTTTTACTTCCATATATATAACTAAAATCTGTTTCTCCTACTACGTTTCTAATTGCATATAACTTCGAATATTCTGATAAATCAATTTCATTATTAGTATATAACCAACCATTATAATAACTATTATCTCCATTATATGTATATGTTGTTCTCTTTTCTGTCCACCCTCCAGTTATATTATTACACATATTAGCTCCTGTATTTCCTGCTTCATTAAGGCTTCCGTCATATATAAATTTATATCCTAGGCCTTCATATGGAATAGATGTATCTATTTCTTCTAATAAATTTTCTTGAATTTTAAGTACTTCTCTATCTATTGTGAATTTCCAGCCATCTACATTTACAATATCACCTTCTATATCCATATTTTTATTTTTTAAGTAATTATCTATATATTCATTTTCATTATAATTTTCATCTTCATTTTTAATTATTTGCAAGTTAATTAATTCACTTTCTAATTTTTCCCTTGCTCCGATTTTTTAGTGTTTCTGTTTTAGCATATTTAGCTTGTTTAAATATTCCATTTTCACCTAAGCTAAAATTTATTACTACTCCTGCTAAAATAATTAGTATAATAACTGTAATAATTAATGAAATAAGAGTAATTGCTTCATTATTTTTTATTTTTATCATTTGTTAGTTTTCCTTTCATTTATGTTTATTAGTTACTACTATTTTAAAATATCAAAATATTTTCATATAGTCAATACTTTTTTACCTTTTGTTTAAATTTTATCATTTATTACAACTACTCTAAATCTCTTAAATGTTTTATATTATAAATATATTCCACATTAATGTCGTTAATATACACAATAGGATTCCACAAACAGTTGGAAGTAAGAAACCTAACACAGCCCATTTCCATTTTCCTGTTTCCTTTTTTATTGAAAGAAGTGTTGTGCTACATGGAAAGTGAAGTAAAGTAAATATCATTACATTTATTCCTGTAAGTAAAGTCCAACCGTTTTGTCTTAGTATTTCTCCTATTTTGAAAGTATCTTCCATGTTTACCAGTATTCCTTTTTGCATATAGCTCATTAGTATTATTGGAAGCACTATTTCATTTGCTGGTAGTCCTAGTAAAAATGCTGTTAGTATGTAGCCATCTAGCCCCATTAGTTTTGCAAATGGATTTAGAAAATTTGCTACAAAATTTAGTATGCTTGTTCCTCCTATATTTATGTTTGCAAATAGCCATATTATAATTCCAGCAGGTGCCGCTACTGCTATTGCTCTTCCGAAGTACAAATAGTGTTCTATCAAATATTGACCTTATTAAAACTTTTCCTATTTGTGGTTTTCGGTATGGTGGTAATTCTAGTATAAATGATGATGGTACTCCTTTTAATATTGTTTTTGATAATAGTTTTGATATAAGAAGAGTCATTATCACTCCTAGTATAATTATTCCTAATACACAAAGTGCTGATATTATTGATGAAAATGCTCCTGCAAAATAGCTTCCTATAAATACCATTGATACTGTTATTAAAAATGGAAACCTTCCATTACATGGCATAAATGCATTTGTTAATATTGATATTAGCTTTTCCCTTGGTGAGTCTATTATTCTACACCCTACTACTCCTGCTGCATTACAACCAAGCCCCATACACATGGTTAGTGCTTGTTTTCCGTGAGCTACATGCTCTTTTAAAGTATTTGTCTAAGTTGAAGGCTATACGTGGTAAATACCCTAAGTCTTCTAATAATGTAAACATTGGAAAAAATATTGCCATTGGTGGGAGCATTACTGCTATTATCCATGTTACTGTTGTGTATACTCCATCTATTAATATTCCTTTTATCCATAATGGTGTATGTATATATTCTAATGCATACACAATTTTTACTTGTAACCACTCAAATAGACTTGTTAACCAACTTGATGGGTAATTTGCTCCTACTATTGTTAGCCATAATATTATACCTAAAAATATAATCATTATTGGTATCCCAAATGTTTTTGAGGTTAATATTTTGTCTATTTGTCTATCCCTGTTATTATATTTTTCAGTTTTGTACGTTACTGTTTCTTTTGTTGTTTCTTCTGCTTTTTTTACTATATTTGCTACTATTTTGTCTCTTATATTTTCTTTTGTAATATCACTTTGTCTTAATTTTTCTTGTGCCTCTTTTATTTTGTTTTCTATTTTTTTTGATTTTAAATTTATTTTTAAGTTTTTTTGTATAGAATTAATTATTTTTTCTTCTCCATCTAATAATTTTATAGCTATCCATCTTTTTAAATATTTATTTTTACATGTTATTACCTTTTCAAGTTCAATTATTTGTTCTTCTATTTTTTCTTCATATATTATTTTATTTGGTAAAGGTTCTATTTTTTCAGATGATACTTCTTCTATTTTATTCATTAATTTTTCTAATGTTTTTTTCTTTCTTGCAATAGTTCCAACTACTGGTACTCCTAGCTTTTTTTCTAACTTTTCTAAGTCTATATTTATTTTTTTCTTTTTTGCTTCATCTAATAGATTTACACATACTACTATTTTAGGAGTAATTTCCATTATTTGATATACTAAATTTAAGTTTCTTTCCAAGCAAGTACTATCGATAATAACTACAGTAGTATTTGGCGAGCCAAAACATATATAATCTCTTGCAATTTCTTCTTCTTCTGAATTTGACATTATTGAATATGTTCCAGGTATATCTACTAACAAAAATGATTTATTGTTAAATTTACATATTCCCCTTGCATTACTAACTGTTTTCCCTGGCCAGTTTCCTGTGTGTTGGTGCATTCCGTGTTAAGCTATTGAATATTGTAGATTTTCCTACATTTGGATTCCCTGCTATTGCAATGGTGTAATCACATTTTTGTTCTTCTATATCTTTATTTAGAATATTACTTCCTGTTGAATTTGCTGTTAGTCCCATAGTAAACCTCCCTTTTTATTTCTATTTTATTTGTATTCATTAAAATATCAAAAAAGTACTAAATAGGGTACAGTAAATAATAATTTTACTGTACCCTATTTTTGATTTACCACATAACTACATCCCAGCTCATTCCCAAGCATGCACATCTTCCAACACTATAGCCAGTGTTTATAAGTTTTTTCTTTACGTTGTCCCTAACATAGTATACACTTGCATACTTTTCGTTATTCTTTTTAGCAGTCTTAATATTACGATTAACACTTATTTCATTAATCGTATCCCAAATAGTCCACTTGCATTCTTCCTTTTCAAACCGAACTTCTTTAGTATTAAACATGATAAATCCTCCTTAAAATCAATATTATTATATTATTATACTATATATTAATTCAAAAGTCAATGTTATGGTAACTTTTTTTTAGTATTCACTCTTTACTAGTATTCTATTTTATATATATTTTCTCTGCTTCTTCTTTTCTTAAAGAAATAACTGTGCCTCTTACCTCATAAGCAGTTGGGTCACCTAGTGGACTTCTAAGTACTGGCTTTATTTTTGTTCCTTCTATTATTCCTAAATCTAAAATTCTTCTTTTTATGTTACCGTGAACATTCTATTTTAGTTACTTGGGCTTCTTCTCCTAATTCTACATTATCTAATGTATTCTGCATTGTTCTTAAGTACCTCCTTAAAAATATAATTTATGCCTATTATATTTTATTTACTAAGTTCCATAACTGTTACAAGCCAGCCCTTAAGAATAACTTAATTTTTTCTTTTCAAGAAGTTTGCCTTCTGTTCACAAAAAGGACAAATATTATTGGTATATTATATGCATAAGCTAAGAAAACTAATATTACCCTTTTAGTCCTTAGCTAAAAAAAGCAGAATTAATATTTTCTAAACAATAAATTGTAAGAAAACTTAAAATCTGCATAATTTATTTCTATACAAATTACATGTGTAATTTGCTAGAACTAAAAAAACATCCCCTTTTATTTTCTAAAAGCGAAGCTAGTTTGACCTAACTTCGCTTATTTTTTATTAATTTTTTACAGTAATTTTCTTTCTAATAAAATTACTATTTATCATATTCATCAAATATTTTTCCTACTAGTTCTTCTATAACATCTTCCATAGTTATTAGCCCTACTACTTTTTGCTTTTCATCTAATACAATCATCATAGATTGTCTATTAGTTTGCATTGTTTTAAATGCATATGATATCTTTTCTTCTTTTTGAATAAATAATACATTTCTTATAATACTATGTAATTTTATATCCAGTTCTTTATTTTCTGCTAATGCCATAGCAATATCTTTTATATTTAAAATTCCTACTATATTGTCCTTATTTCCATCGAATATTGGTATTCTAGTATATTTATATTTCTTTATATTTTTTAAAATTCCATCTATGTCTTCTTTTATATTAATAAAATCTATATCCTCTTTAACCTTCATAATCTTTTTTACTGTTATATCGTTAAATTTTAATGCATTAAATAAAATATCTTTTTCAATTTTATTTATTATTCCTTGGTCTTTTCCCTCCATAATCATCATTTTTATTTCTTTTTCACTTAATATATGTTTATCAATTTCTTTTATTCTAAATAACTTACACAACACTTTTGTTGAGACATGTATTAGCTTTTCAAATGGCTTATTTATAATTGATATTGCTGTTAATATATTAATTAAATTATATGCTGTTTTTTCAGGATGATTCTTTGCAATTCTTTTTGGTAAAACTGCTCCAAATATAAGTAAAAAATAAGATAAAATTATTGTTACTATTATAATGGCTACTATTAAAGACATTGTTTCTTCTATTCCTAATGTTGTTAAATATATTGAAAGTGGTGTAACGAATGCTTCTGCTGCATATGCACTAGCAAATAACTCTATCATTGTTATTCCTACTTCTATTATTCCAAAAAATCTATGATTATTTTCTATCATATTCTTAATTTTTTTTGCCTTTCTATTTTTCTTGCTTTCTTGCGAAATTTTTGCTCTGTTTAAATACATAAAGGCTGTGTCTGAAGCACATAGAACAGCTTTCATCGCTATCATTAATATTAAAATTAAAATTCTCATGATCTATTTTTCTCCATTTTTTTTGTTTATTTTATCATATTAAATATTGCATTACAATAAAATTAAGGTAATAAATAAAAAACAGTTACTTTTATAAATCAAATAAAATTTTAACAAATTTTCAAAGTATTTTCTGATATTTCATTAAACACATACTAAAACTAAAAAAATTATTAAAAATGTTTCTTTATAAAACATTTTCAATAATTTTTTTCTTATTTATATAAGTATTTTTGTGGATTTATTTGGCTTCCATTTTTTCGTATTTCAAAATGTAAATGGTTTCCCGTTGAAAATCCTGTTGAACCAACGGCAGCTATTCTTTCTCCTGCTTCTACTTCATCTCCTACTTTTGCATATAGTTTACTACAATGCCCATAGTAAGTTTGTATTCCATTTTCGTGTGTTATTATTATTAGGTTTCCATATCCACCCATCCACCCTGAATGAGTTATCTTTCCCTTTGCTGCTGCTACTATTTTTGTTCCATATGGTGCTGCTATATCCATTCCTTTATGTGTATGGTCACGTATACTTTCATTTGCACCAAATCTTGAAGTAATTGTTCCACTTACTGGTCTTACAGCAAAATATACTCCATCTAGTGTTGCAGATTTTATTTTTTGCATTTCTTTTACTGCTTCTTGTACTTCTGCTTGTGCTGTTTCTATTGCTGATGCAACTTTTACTGTTTGTTCTACTTGCTCAATATTTTTTGTATATATTTCATCTACACTAATTTGTATTTCATCTAATTTATTGGCATATTCTTCTTTTATTTTGCTAACTGTTTCTTCTGCTTCTTGTAATGTGTCTACATATACAGAATTTTTGTTATTTATTGCTACTGCATACATTTTATATGTTATAACCGCCATATCACTTATTTTGTTATATATTTCTTCTTCATTTGATGTTTCAGAATTATTGGCTAAAACTAACTTATATTGTGGAAGTTCTTCTATATCTACATATGCAATGTTTTCATCTTTTGGGTTTATTATTTGTTCATTTAATATTTTTTCAAATTCTATTTTGTTTGTAACATATCCTACTTCTTCACCAGAAATTGTTACTTTATACAATACTTTATATTTTATTAACATTATTGCAAGAACAATGGTAGCTCCAACTACTGCTATTGCTAACAGTTTAGTTATATCTTTTGTACAGTTTCTTACCTTCTTGTTTAAAATATATATTCACACTCCTTTTTACATATATACATTTTTTAGTATTTTTTCTAAAATTTTACTACATGTAAATATTATTATATCATATATTGTATGTAATTGCAAATTTTTTACTCATTTATTTTACATAATTTATTTTCGTATATCTTAACTTACCCTAAAACGTATACTCTAGTATATTGTTTTTTCTTTAACATATTATTTCATAGTAACTACCATTCTTGTTTTAAAAAATTTAGCCACTCTACTTTTTAGTAGAGTGGCTGTGCTATTTTATTTTAAATAGCATTTGTCCATAAATTAGTATTCATCTGCTAGCCACAGCACTCCAAAAATGCAAATTGCCACAAATGAAACGATTGACCACCAGAAGTATGACACATTATAAGGGTAAATACTTATCCCATCTGGTATAGTAACTTCTACTCCACTTTCTCCTTCATCGGTCAAAGTCTCCCTCAGTTTCATCAGTATATTAGTTTTCTCCATTCTGCTTGTGTCTTCTGGTACCTCTTCTAACTCCTTATATGCTTCTTTCATGTTTCTGTACCAATATCCTATATCGTTTTTGGGCTGATGAAGAAAAATTGATACTGTGCCTTCTGTTAAGCCATGTGATTCTGCGTATGAGATTGCGATTCCCAATTCTTCTTTCGCCATCTCAATAGAATTTGCATCAGCAGATCTTTTTAGGTACTGCCCGCAGTTCTGGTCGAAAGATATAGCTTTTATCGTCCGAGCTATTCCCCAACCACAAAATGCTAACACAGCAACGATTGTTAATACTACAAATGTGTAATTTCTTTTCATAGTCTCTACCTCCATTGATAGACTTAAGGACAATATTTAAGTTACGTTAACATTATATCAATTTTACATAAACTTGTCAATGCTTAATTTAAATTTTTTTACACTTCTGCTATATATGGTAAATTTCTATAAAATTCCTTATCATCCAACCCATAGCCTATAACAAATTTGTCTGGAACTTGAAAACCTACATAGTCTACTTTTACATCGTATTCTCTTCTTTCTGGTTTGTCTAATAATGTACATATTTTTATACTTGCAGGATTTTTCTGTTTTAGGTGCTTAATTAAATAGCTTAATGTTCTTCCAGTATCTATAATGTCTTCCACTATTAGTAAGTTTTCCCCTTCTAATACCTCTGGTAAGTCTAATTTTAAGTTTATTTTTCCTGAACTAATTTTTTCGCCCATATAACTTGAAACTTGCATAAATTCTAATTTTAGCTTTTTGTTCATTTTCTTTGCTAAATCTACTGTAAAGATTGTTGAACCTTTTAAAATACATACTAAGGTTAATTCTTTTCCTTCATAGTCTTTTTCAATTTGTTTTGCTAACTCATAAATTCTGTTTTGTAATGTTTGTTCATCAATTAGTACTTTAAATTCTTCCATATAATTACTCCTTTTTCATAAGAGTATAACATATCAAAGTTTTATATTCAATCCAAATTTATAAAGTTTAATTGAAAAAGGTGGTTGCCCCTTTCTTATGTTTATTTTATTCTTAATTAACATTTTTCAAAAAAGTTTCTTCATAAATTATATTAAATTTTTATTTCAATTATATTTCTTACTGAACTATAACAATTTGGCTACTCTGACAAGCTACTAACTATTTCTACAACTTTACCTTAAAACAGACTACTTTCGTAGTATACAGTTAAGAGGCTGACCTCTTTTATGGGCTCCTAGCCGCTTATATAATTTCAACACAAAATAAAGTACTTACCTAGTATATAACAAAAGGAGTGTCCCCAGCGTTCCGATTTCGGAACGCTAAGGACCGTCCCTAGCGTGCTTTTTGATATATTACTTTTCCAAATTTTACTTCTTCAAATTTCTTTTGTACTTCCATTATTACAAGTGGAATTACAGAAATTATTATTGTATACATCCATTGGGTATTACTTAATGGTACTAGTTTAAATATTTCTGCTATTTGTGGTACAACAACTACTATTATCTGCATTAGTGTTCCTAATATAAATGCTCCTATTAAATACTTATTTTCAAATATTCCGAACTTTGAATATTGATTCTTCACTTTTTATGTTAAAGCTGTGGATAAGTTCTAACATTCCTAAGGCTACAAATGCCATTGTTCTTGCTACTTCTATTCCATAAAGTTTATTTCCTATACTAAATGCAAATAGTGTTAACATTCCAAGCATTGTTCCTTCTAAGAATATTTTGCTCCATAATCCATCTGCAAATATTCCCTTTTTGCTATCTCGTGGTTTTCTGTTCATTATGTCTTTATCTTCTGGCTCTAATCCTAATGCTATTGCTGGTAATGAGTCTGTTACTAGGTTTATCCATAGTAATTGTATTGCAAGTAATGGAGATTTTAAGCCTAGTAGTAAACCTACAAATATTGTTACTATTTCTCCTATGTTTGTTGAAATTAGGAAGTGTATCGCTTTTCGTATGTTATCATATATGTTTCTTCCTTGTTTTACCGCTTCTACTATTGTTACAAAATTATCATCTGCTAACACCATGTCTGCTGCATTTTTTGCTACATCTGTTCCGTTTTGTCCCATTGCTACACCTATATCTGCAATTTTTAGGGCTGGACTATCATTTACTCCATCTCCTGTCATTGCTACTACTGCCCCTGTACTTTGAAATGCCTTTACTATTCTTACTTTATCTTCTGGTGATACTCTTGCAAATACTGAATATCTCATTATGTCTTTTTCTAATATATTTTGAGGCATTTTTGATAATTCTTCACCTGTTATTGCTAAATCGTATTTTCTTAATATTCCTAGCTGGCTGGCTATTGCTTTTGCGGTTGTAATATGATCTCCTGTTATCATTACTGTTTTTATTCCAGCTTTTAAGCAAGTTTCTACTGCTTCTTTTACACCTTCTCTTGGTGGGTCTATCATTCCTATTAAACCTACAAATGTTAGCTCTTCTTCTGTTATTTCTTTAATATTATTTGAAGTTCTATATGTTACTGCTATTACTCTTAATGCTTTATCTGCCATTTTATTGTTGCTGTTTTCAATTTTTTTCAATATATCCATAGATATTGGTATTTCTTTATTTCCATCAAAGTATTTATTACATTTTTTTAATAGAATATCTGGTGCACCTTTTGTTATTCCTATATAACCATTATTAGTTTTATGTATTGTTGTCATCATTTTTCTTGTAGAATCAAATGGTATGTCTTTTACCCTTTGTTTCATTTTATATAACTCTTCTTTATTTATATTTCTAGCAATTGCTGCATTTACTATTGCTACTTCTGTTGGTTCTCCGAATAGCTTGTTTTTTTCCTTTACTTTCTTCTATGTGTGAATCTGTACACATTGAGCCATATTCTAATAGTAGGTTTTCAGTGCCTCCTAATGTATACATTTCTACTACTTGCATTTTATTTTGTGTTAGTGTTCCTGTTTTATCTGAACATATTACTCGTGCTCCACCTAAAGTTTCTACTGCTGGTAATTTTCTTATTATACTATTTTTCTTTGCCATTTTTGTAACACCTATTGATAGTACAATAGTAACTATTGCGGGCAATCCCTCTGGTATTGCAGCTACTGCTAAACCTACTGATGTCATAAACATTTCTACTGGTGGGATTTTCTTAAATATTCCTATTACAAATATAGCTACACAAATTGCTAAACATGCTATTCCTAATGTTTTCCCTACTTCTGCTAGTTTCTTTTGAATAGGAGTTTCGGGTGCTTCGTCTTTTAATATCATTCCTGCTATTTTTCCTACCTTTGTATTCATCCCTGTTTCAGTTACTAATGCTTCTCCATGCCCATTTACTACTATGCATGATGAAAATACCATATTTACCATATCTCCTATTGGTACATTCTCTCTTAAAATTACATTTTCATCTTTAAGTACTGGTACTGTTTCTCCTGTTAAGCTTGATTCTTCTACTTTTAAATTAGAACTTTTTATTAACCTTGCATCTGCTGGTACATAATTTCCTGCTTCTAAAATTATAATGTCTCCTGGAACAACTTCTTCTGATTTTATATTAACTATTTTTCCATTTCTCTTTACTTTCGCTGTTGGCGCTGTCATCGTTTTTAATGCTTCTAATGATTTTTCTGCTTTTGCTTCTTGCACAACTCCCATTACCGCATTTAATATAACTATGGCAATAATTATGACTGAGTCTATGTAATCTCCACTTCCATCTAATTTACTAACTAATGCTGATATTATTGAAGCTATTATTAAAATTATAATCATAAAGTCGTTAAATTGTTTTATAAATTTTATGAATATACTTTCCTTTTTTGTGTCCGCCAGTTTATTTTCTCCAAAGTGTTTATGCCTTTCTTCCACTTCCTTTTCATTAAGTCCTATTTGGACGTTTGTCCTAAAGTTTACCTCTACCTCATTTATCGCTTTAGTATGCCACATTTTTTTCACTCTCCTTCGTTTTTCTTTATATAATATATGTGGTTGTCCTGTAAATTATGCAAAAAAGAAAAAAGACTTACTACAATTGTAGCTTAAGCCTTTTCCTTTTCTGATTAGAAGATTACTGTTTCTTTTCTCCATATTCAAAGTTCATGCATATTAACTGTCATTTTTAGGACTCTTTTTTATTTAAGTGCATTTATCTCACTTATGATGTAATCATAAAATCCTGTGTCGATATCTGCACCATTTGCCTTGTCTTCCTCCAGCCAATCTAAGTTAGCTAATAACAGTTCCTTATACATTTCTTTTATTTCTTGCTCTGAAGCAATTTCCAAGTAGTCTAATGCCTTATTAAATGGCTCTACCTGAAGTTCATATACTTCTTTTGAGATAATTCCATCGTCTAACCAATTTTTTTCATCAGTTAGACATTTCCATAAAAGTTCTTCACACTTCTCTTTTATGGATAATTCATGCTCATCGCAAAAGCAACAATACTCTTCTTCAGCAACAATCGTTGCCTCTTTTTGAGGTATTTCCCTTACTGACGCCGTTAATAATTCCATTCCTGCTAAAATTGCAAAAAATAACCGTGTTGATATCATACTGTGTGCCCTCCATATTATAAATTTTATTTCTTTATTTATTATACCACTTTAATTTGTATTTGTAAATTGTTTTCGTCGTCTTTATGTTGATTTATTAGATATAACAACATATATCGCAATTTTAACTTTTAATTATTATGATATATGTTGTAAATAATTAAATATCTGATTTACTATGTTTTGATATACTAATATTTCTTTAATTAAACATATCTCAAACTCAATATGAGTTTTAATTATATTCATACTATATTGTTAAAATATATATTTTTTATCTACAAGTGAGTATTATTTAGTATTACATATATTTTTACTTTCCTACAAACATTTGCACATATATCTTTCCATATTTTGAACCTTTTACTATACCTATGCCTGTGTAGTTAAAAGAGCTATTTAATATATTTTCTTTGTGCCCTGATGAATTCATCCATGCATTTACTGCTTCTTTGTTATTTGAATTTCCAGCTATATTTTCTCCTGCTGTTTTGTATGAGACTTTATAACTTTTTAACATATCAAATGGTGAACCATATGTTGGTGAATTGTGTGAAAAGTAATTATTATCTACCATATCTTGTGCTTTTACTCTTGCTACATTTTGTACTTCTGAATCTATTTTTAATGGTGACAATCCGTTATTTGTTCTTTGCTTATTTATTAGGTTAAATACTTCTAGTTCATCTGCTGTTAGACTTGCATTATTTGAACCTATATTACTTGTACTTCCACTACTTCCTCCTGAATTTGGATATATTGGTTTTATATATTCCTTACTTACTGCTCCTACATAGTTTCCTTCTACTTGTACCACATACCAATTTCCTATTCCAGCAAATACACGTATATATTCATTCTTCTTCACTTGTGCTATTACTGGATATTTTGTTCCTGGCCCACTTCTCACGTTTAGTGTAGTTGCAGTTACCAAGCCTGTTGAAAAACCTACATTATAATAGTGTTGCATTCCAAATGATGTTGTTAGTTTAGTTATTGTAATAAAAAATATTAGTGCTATACTAAGTTTTATTATATTCTTCTTTTTTATTCGTATTATCCTCATACACTTCTCTCCTTAATTTTTCTTAATAAAGTTTATTATAATTAGAATGTCCAGTATTCCACAAATAATTTTTTAACTTTTTTTAATTTTCTCTACCTATTTATTACAAATAATAAAATTTGTATAAGTTAAAATACACTACTTTCCTAGTATATAAAAAAGCTAAAAGATCCTAAAATTAAGATCCTTTAGCCTTTTATATTACTTTTCTATTTTTTCTAAAAATGAAAAGAATTTCTCTTCCTCTTGTAGTATATTCCAATCTGTCATTTGATCTACTACAAAATCACATTCGTCTTTGTAGTAACTTTGTGTAGTTGAGAAAATTAAAACTGGGATATTGTATTCCTTCCGATGTAACTCTCTTAATACATCATCACCTTCTCTTTCATCTTCTGTAAATTCATCATCCCAAATAGGAATTCCCATATCTAAAATGATTCCATCAATATCTTGTTCTTTACAAATAATTCTCCGAAGACCTGAATTTCTTCCTTTTTCAATTTCATATTCTATTCCCCGTTTTTTGCATTCCGCTATAATTCCTGAACACTTTGTTTCTGCATAGTCATCAACTATTAAAATTTTCATAGTTCTTTCCTCCTGCAATTTTATTGTATGTTTATATTTTATAAACATAGACTTTATTTTATGATTACATAACATATAATACCATATAAAATTTATTTTTTCAATGTTTTTTGTTGTATTTTTATTATTTATGTGTTAAACTATTTACTAATAATAAATAGCTATAATAAAAGATTAGTACTAATTTTTAAGTTTTATAAAGAGAGCCTTCGGTTGGTGGAAGAGAGGTTAAAACAAATTAGGAATCTACTTTTATTGCTTTTCGTTTAAAAAGCGAAACCGAGTTATACTAGGTTATAAGTATTTTTAAGATTATTTTATATTTTATAAAATAAATTAAGGTGGCACCGCGAAAAATATTCGCCCTTATGCTTTTATTTAGCATAGGGGCTTTTGTTTTTTATTATAATGTAGGAACAAAAGTGGATTCGTCACATGGTTCGCCCTTTAGTAGCGACCCCTACAACGTAGAATGTATTCCCAAAAGGGACAGATACCCCAAAAGGAAACGTCCCCAATGGGAATTAAGGAGGTAAATTATGATTGATATTAAATTTTTAAGAGAAAACCCAGATGTGGTTAAAGAAAACATCAAAAAGAAATTTCAAGACCATAAACTTGTTTTAGTTGATGAGGTTATTGAGCTTGATTCTAAAAATAGAGAGGCTAAGTTAAAAGGCGATGAACTTCGCTCTAAACGTAATTCATTAAGTTCTGAAATTGGTAACTTAATGAAACAAGGTAAAAAAGATGAAGCTGAAGCTATTAAGCTAGAAGTAAAGAAAATTAATGATGAATTAGTTGAAAATGAAAAGCTAGAAGCTGAATACGAAGCTGGGGTTGTAGAAAGAATGATGAAAATTCCTAACATTATTCACGATTCTGTTCCTATTGGTAAAGATGATAGCCAAAATGTTGAAATAAAAAAATATGGTGAACCTACAGTTCCAAATTATGAAATTCCTTTTCATGGAGAGATTTTAGAAAAACTTGGTGGAATTGATTTAGATTCTGCTCGTAGAGTTGCGGGAAATGGTTTTTATTATTTAATGGGAGATGTTGCACGTCTTCATTCTGCTGTTTTAACATATGCTAGAGATTTTATGATTGATAAAGGCTTTACTTATTGTATTCCACCTTATATGATAAGAGCTGATGTCGTAACTGGTGTTATGAGCTTTGAAGAAATGGATGCTATGATGTATAAAATAGAAGGCGAAGATTTATACCTAATTGGTACTTCTGAACATTCTATGATTGGTAAGTTTAAAGGTCAATTATTAAATAAAGAAAACATGCCTTATACTATGACTTCTTATTCTCCATGCTTTAGAAAAGAAAAAGGTGCACATGGTTTAGAAGAACGTGGTATTTATAGAATACATCAATTTGAAAAACAAGAAATGATAGTTGTTTGTGAACCAGAAGATAGCTGGAAATGGTATGATAAGATGTGGAACTATACTGTTGAATTATTTGAAAGTATGGGGGTTCCTGTTCGTACTTTAGAGTGTTGTAGCGGTGACTTAGCAGACTTAAAGGCTAAAAGTTGTGATGTTGAAGCTTGGAGCCCAAGGCAGAA
This sequence comes from Clostridia bacterium, assembly GCA_022791325.1. Taxonomy (GTDB): domain Bacteria; phylum Bacillota; class Clostridia; order TANB77; family CAG-508; genus UMGS1663. The sequence goes on along the minus strand of JAAVYV010000024.1, from coordinate 51,894 downwards.
AAAATACTTTGAAGTTGGAAGCTGTTCTAACTTAACTGATGCACAAGCACGTAGGCTTGGTATCCGTATTAAAGGTGAAAAGGGAAACTATTATGCACATACATTAAATAATACAGTAGTTGCCCCACCTAGAATGTTAATTGCTATTTTGGAAAATAATTATCAAGAGGATGGAAGTGTAATTATTCCAGAAGTTTTAAGACCTTATATGGGTGGAACTGAAAGAATTAAGGTAAAATAGTATTTATTATTTTTATATTTTATTGTATGGAAATCACTTTAAAATTTTTTGCCTTATAAAAATCAATGTTTCAAATTTTTATTGAAAAATGATACTTGAATATTTTCAATATGCAGAAGTTTTTGTTACTAGTTAATAGTTTTGATACATAAGTCTTCTTATAAGCTACTATATCAAAACTATTAACTAGTAACAATTTTTTTAGTCTTTCTATAATTTTATTGACTTAACACTGTTCATAATATATAATTTCTTATATAAGTTTTAATCAGTAACATGTAAATTTACATTTTATATTATAGGAGGTTATTCTATGGCAAAACTACATTTTAGGTATGGCGCAATGAATGCAGGAAAAACAACTATTTTGCTCCAAACTGCATACAATTATGAGGAAAGAGGTCAAAAAGTAATACTAATAAAACCATCAATAGATACCAAAGGAAATGAAAAAGTTGTATCTAGAATAGGTTTAAGTAGAAATGTTGATGCTTTAATTTCACCAACTGATAGTATTTTTGATAAAATAGAAAGCAGTTTAAGTTGTACAAATTGTATTTTAGTTGATGAAGCACAATTCTTAACTCAAAGTCAAGTTGATGAATTATTCCATATAACTAAGTTATATAATATTCCTGTAATTGCATTTGGCTTACGAACAGATTTTAAGTCTAATGGTTTTGAAGGAAGTATACGACTATTAGAATTAGCAGATGCCTTAGAGGAAATGCCAACTATTTGTAGATGTGGCAAAAAAGCAAGATTTAGTGCTAGAAAAGTAAATGGTGAATTTACAAATGTTGGTAATAGTGTAGTAGTTGATGGTACACAAAATGTAGAATATGAATCTCTTTGCGGCTTTTGTTATATTAGCAAAGTATTAAAATTAAAGAAAAAATAGTATATAAAAATGAAGTATATTGGTAGTATATATACTTCATTTTTATAATTATATTTTGCATATTTCTATTATATATGTTATACTATGGATAGTTAATTAAAAAACAAGAATAAAATTTTCTAAGCTCATTCTTCGCTAAGATTTCTTAGTCGTAGCATTTTAATACGTACGAATAAGTTATACTTTAGTAAAATCTAATTCTTACATAACTATCTTCTAAGGGAACTCACCGCTATCGCGTATGACTTTCCTAAGAAGATAAAAAAATTTATAAATAAATTTTTAGAAAGGACGTTTCATATGTTAATTAAGAACCCTGAATTTAAAATATCTGCTGTATCACCAGCTCAATATCCTGATGATAATTTGCCACAAATTGTTTTAGTTGGTAAGTCTAATGTTGGTAAGTCTTCTTTTATTAATACTATGGTTAATAGAAAAAAACTTGCTAGAACTAGTAGTGAACCTGGCAAAACTAGACAAATTAATTTTTATAATATGGATAATAAATTTTACTTCGTGGATTTACCTGGATATGGCTATAGTAAAATGTCTAAAGTTGAGCAAGCTAAAGTTGGTAGTTTTATAGAACAATATCTAAATACTAGTAAAAATATTGCTTTAGTTCTATTTCTAATTGATATTAGGCATAATCCCTCTGAAAATGATAGGCTTATGTATAGATATATAATAGATAGTGAAAGACCATGTATTATAATTACAAGTAAAGCTGATAAAATTGCTGTTACTAAGGTTGAACCTCAAGTGAAACAGCTACAAGAACAGTTAAACCCATTAAAAGATTTAACCTTTATACCTTTTTCAGCTGAGAGAAGAATTTATACTGATAAAGCTTGGAAAGAAATTGAAAGATTTATTTTTTAAGAAAAGTATTATAGTGTGTATATACTATTATATTTTCTATTCAATAAAAAAGTTATTTTTATACATATACTTTGTTAAATTTTCAACATATACAACTTTACATGAGTAAATCATGAAAACTTTCTTTTTTTATTGACTTTATGTAACTTTTGGTGTATAATTACATTATGTAACATTATTGGATACGCGATTATATATATTCGCTGAGCAATAGGAGGTTTTGTATGTCTAAATTTAGCATGAAAGATTATGATGAGTATTTGAAAGAAGAAGCACGGCAGGATCAGCTTCAGGAAAGTTTAGAAAGAAATCGTGATTTGCAAACTTTGTACAAGGAGTACAAGGGAGATTGGCAAAGGTATTTGGAAGAACATAAACGTGATACCGAAGATGATTCTAACCAGTACTATGATGACGAGTATGATGACTGCTACTATCCTCAGTGTGAAGATGACTGGGATTACGATGATATGGAGTTAGCCTATGATCCTTATGGCGACTTACTTGCAGAAGACCTGTATGAGATGTACGCAAGCGCCTGCGAAGAATTATTTGGTTCTGATCCGGATGTGGAAGATGATTTAGATGATCTGATTGCTTCTGAAAACATTAAATTTGAAGTAAATCCCGAAAAACTTCGTATCAGCAGGAAAGCTGTTTCAAGGAACCGACATCATGCTTCTGAAAGAGCAAAGAAGAAAGCTAAAAAATCTGCTGAAATCTTGGAAGCTAAATTTTGGAAGCTTTGCACTGATCTTACCAGCTACAAAGAAGCTAATTATTGGCGTTTAAATCCTGAAGCAACAGAAAAAGATGCATTTATAAAGAATAAATATCTCAAACCTAACGAAATGCACCGATTGTACCACGCTGAAAAAGCAGCTACCAAAAAGGCTAACCGGGTTAAAACAGAAACTGCATAATCTATCAGAAAAACCTTAAAGAACGAAAGGCTAATCCTTTCGTTCTTGTTTTTCTATTTTTTTTGTTATCATTTTTAGTGCCTTTTGCCTTTCTAGTATTATTACATGTGAGCACCCTAAACATTTTAGTTTAAAGTCTACCCCTACTCTTGTTATTTCCCATAATTTGCTTCCACATGGGTGTTGTTTTTTTGTTCTTACTATATCTCCTATGTTATATTCCACATTTATCTCCTTTTACTTTATAATTTTTCAATTTCTTCTTTTGTTAATTTTGTTATTTCTTCTATTATATTTATATCTATATTTTTTTCTTTCATTTTTTTAGCAACTTCTATTTGATTTTCTTTTATTCCTGCTTCTCTGCCTTTTATTTCTCCCTTATCTAATCCTGCTGCGTATATTGCTTTTTCGTCCATTATGGCTTTTTGTCTTAAAAATGCAAGTCTTTCTAGTTTTTCGTCTTCAGTCATTTCTTTTATTATTACTACTGCTTCTTCTATTTCTTTATTTTCCTTCATTATTTCTTGCACCTCCATTTCGTTTGGATTATTTATGAACATCATCCATTGTGCTTTTTTGTTTGATTTATTTTTCTCGTATTCTTCTCTTGCTTTCCTTAGCTCAATTATATGTAATTCTAACTTATCTGTCAACATTAAGTTTTTATTTTTCCTTTCTATTATATTCCATATTGTTTCCATTTCTTTTATTTCTTTTGTTAAGTCTAAATCATAATCTATTATTGATATTATTACTACTTTCTTTGCAGATATATAATCTTCTCCCTTATCTATTGTACTTGCATACAATTTAGAGAAATAGAACAACATTCTTTCTACTAAATTTTTTCTGTCAATTAGTTGTACTTCTATATCCACTTTCTCTTTATCATTTATTTCCGCTTCTAAATCTAATATTCCTAATTTATCCTCTGGTTTTTCTCTATATAATTCTTTCTTTGTATTTATTTCTATTTTTGTTATTTTTTCTTCCATTAATGCTGAAATAAAATTTTTTGTTATTTCTTCATTCTTTTGTGTAAATAAACTTTGAAACACTATATCATTCTTTGGTTTTAGTAATTGTTTCTTTTTATCCATATGTTTTTCTCCTTGCAAAAAATTTATTTTCTATGTAGCATATTTGTACTCTATATAGTAACTAAACCTCCTTTATACTTGTTTTTCTAATTTCATTTAATTTGATTTTTTATAGATTAAAAATTTTTGAGTTAATTTTTAATGACTTTGAAATAAAATTTTTTAATAAATTTTAAAAGCACTAAATGTGCTAAATAGAATATTCTATTTATATCACATTTAATGCTATCTGTAAACATAATTTTAAAATTCAATACAATATTTTAAGTATCATAGCAATTTTTTCTAAGGTATTGCTCATTATATCTGACTTCTGATTTCTGAATTTGGTAATCATAGTTAAGATGCTAGGTTAGTTTCTTCGAAGAACGGACGACTAAGCTAACGCATAACTTATCTTTAACTCGCTATTGGCTCGAAGAGCTAAAAAATAGTCGCCCCTCCCCATGCTCATACTTTCTATTTGATTGCCTGTTCAAAACGTTTAAATATTCTTTCCTTACCTAATACTTGCATTATTTCGTACATATCTGGTGTGTTTGCTTTTGATGTTAATGCTACTCTTAGTACTGTACTTATATCTCCTACATGGCCTGGCCATTTTTCTGGTTCTTTTTTCCATTCTTTTACTTCTCTTGCAAAGCCTACTTCTTCAGCCAAATCTTTTACTTTTTCGAACCATGTTTGTTTGTCGTCATTTTCATTATAATATTTTTCCATGTACAATGTTACTATTTTATTTATTAATTCTTTGTCTGTTACTTTTTGATATTCGTATGTTCTTTCTTTTTTATAGAATTCATCATCATACATATATTCTATGTTTTCTTTTACGTCTGACCATTTTGCTATGTCTTTTCTTGGTTTTGCATTTCCTCTTTCTATTCCAAATACTTTTAGGGCATATTCTTTGTCTTCTAATAATTTATATAGTTCTTCGTCATATATTTTTGCCCAGTTAACTGCTTCTTCATATATGCTTTCAGCTGTATATTTTGATATTACTGTTTTTGCTATGTCTAATATTTTTACTATATCAAATAATGCTCCACTTACACTCATTTTGTTTAGTTGTAGTTCAAATTCATCTACAGAGGCATTTGGGTTTTGTTTTCTCCATAGTTCGAAGTTTGAGTTTGCTATATTTAGTAAGTATTCTGTTACTGCTTCTTTTGGCACACCTATTTCTGTATAGTAACTTACTGCTGCTTCTGGGTCTTTACGTTTACTTAGTTTACGTTTTCCACCATCGTCTTCTTTCATTATTGGTGCTATATGTGCATATTTAGGTGCTTTAAATTCTAACATTTGGAATAATTGTAAGTGTAGTGGCACTGATGATAGCCATTCGTCTCCACGTATTACATGTGTTGTTCCCATTAGGTGGTCGTCTATTGCATGTGCAAAGTGATATGTTGGAAGTCCATCTGCTTTTATTATTACTATATCTTGGTCATTTTCTGGGAAGTCTACATTTCCTTTTATTACATCATGATGTTTTATTTTTCTATCTTCTCTGCCAGGTGATTTTAAACGAATAATATATGGTTCTCCATTTTTTATTTTTTGTGTTGCTTCTTCCACTGTTAAATTTCTATATTTTGCCCATACTCCATAATATCCTGGACGTATTTTTGCAGATTCTTGTTTTGCTCTCATTTCATCTAATTCTTCTGGAGTAGCAAAACATGGGTATGCTTTGCCTTGTTCTAATAAGTGTTTAGCATAAGCCTGATATATATCTTTTCTTAAAGATTGTTTGTATGGTCCATATTCTCCTATTTCTTCTGTTTCATTTATCATTCCTTCATCAGGAGTTAAACCAAAGTCTCTTAAAGATTCTATTATTCCTGTTACACCATTTTCTACTTCTCTTTTTTGGTCTGTATCTTCTACTCTTAAAAAGAACACTCCTCCTGTTTGTTTCGCCATTTTTCTTGCTATTACTACTTGGTATAGTGAACCTAAGTGTACAAAACCTGTTGGGCTTGGTGCAAACCTTGTTACTATTGCTCCTTCTTCTAAGTTTCTTTTTTTATATTTTTCTTCATAATATGAAATTTCCTTTACATCTGGAAATATTAAATTTGCTAAATCTTTATAATCCATAATTTTCTCCTTCTTTCTTTTTCCTAGCTATTATAACAAATTTTAGTTTATACTTCAAGATATATAGTATTTAAGTTGATATTTTTTGAAAAAATATTGAAACTTAGAATATAGTACACTTTTAATTCTCTATTTTTTACTTTTCATTTTAACCCTTTTACCTATTATAACTTATATTATACTTTCCTTATTTTATTTATTATTGCGTCTTTATTTTACTATTTTAATATTCCCTCTCTATGCAGTTAGCAATATATATATCAATCATTGAATTTCGATAATTATATAAACCTTCCTGCCACACCGAAATAAAAGGCACGGATGCCCCGTGTCCCTACATTTTAAATCGATTTTTCCTGTTCAATAAAAAGATGGGGATTAATTACTCCCCATCTTTCTTCATTTCTTGCTGTCTGGCTTACTTAAGGTTTATCCTTCTAACGCCTAACCTTCTAAGCCAGGAGGTTCTCGTCCATTCCTTCAAATGCCACTTGCCAGCACCTGCAAAGAGTCTGATCTTTTCTGCCGGAACTTCCATGGTAATGTAGTCTGACCACTCTCTTCCCGCGATCTCGCAAAGGTTAAAAATTGCATAGTATCCTGTTTTGCGGTCTGAGTTGTCTCTGACTGGTACAACCTTGATCTCTTCGCTGTTACTGCTTACCAGTTCAGCCATCTCTTCTGTGAGATCTGCAAAATGTGCACCTACCGCCTGCTTACCAGCAACTACCTTCCGGACTGTGTCGTACCACTGCTTTCTCTGCTTTGCTGTTTCTGTCTCTGCTACTGCCAACTTTACTTCTTCAGGAATATTGATGCTTACTCTCATTCTGATTTCCTCCACTTTTCTTTGTGTTGATTTTAATATGTTACTCTATTCAAATTATATCACATTATGTTAATTTTTTCAATACTTAAACTTAAAAAATTTTATCTAATTGATGTTACTATTCACAGCTAAATGTATTTTTGAAATGCAAAGGCTATATATCTCCTGCAGACCTTAAAGAATAAACTTCTACTTCTCTTCGAATAATTTCCTAGATTTAATTAGAAATATAGCAAATCCGTTGAAGCATGGGAAATTAGTAATAGCCTCTACATATATAATGAATATTTAATATTATCTGTATAAAAATAACCCCTCATAATTTAGGGGTTATTTTTATTATAAACTCATTATTATTGGCAATATCATTGGGTTTCTTTTTGTTTTTTGGAATATATAGTCTCTTATATGGTCTTTTAGTGTTGATTTTATTGCTCCCCAATCACGTATTCCTTGTTCTTCTAAGGTTGCAACTTCTATTCTTATTGCTTTTTTTACGTCATCCATTAGGTTTTCTGATTCTTTTACATATACGAAACCTCTTGTTATTACATCTGGTCCTGCTACTATTTCTCCTGTATTGTTGTCCATTGTCATTACTATTACTATTAAGCCGTCTTGTGATAAGTGTTGTCTGTCTCTTAGTACTACACTTCCTACGTCTCCTACACCTAAACCGTCTACTAGTATTTTACCTGATGGTACTGAACCTGCTAGTTTTGCCCCTTCTTCGTTTATTTCTAGTATTCTACCATTTACGCTCATGAATATGTTTTCTGGCTCTATTCCCATCATCTGTGCTGTTTCTTTGTGTGCTTTTAGTTGCCTGTATTCACCATGTACTGGCATGAAGTATTTTGGTTTTACTAATGATAGTATTAGTTTTTGCTCTTCTTGGCAAGCATGTCCTGATACGTGCATGTCGTTATATATTACTTCTGCTCCTATTTGCATTAGGTCGTCTATTACTTTTGATACTAATTTTTCGTTTCCTGGTATTGGTGTTGCTGATATTATTATTAGGTCATTTGGTGTTATTTCTACTTTTCTGTGTTCTCCTGCTGCCATTCTAGTTAAAGCAGACATTGTTTCTCCTTGGCTTCCTGTTGTAATTATTACTAGTTTTTCTTCTGGGTAGTTTTTTATCATGTCTATATCTATAAATAGATTTTCTGGTGCATCCATATATCCTAATTTTCTCGCTGTTTCTATTGTGTTTATCATACTTCTACCACATACTGCAATTTTTCTGCCATATTCTACTGCTGAATTCACAATTTGTTGAATTCTGTGGACATTTGATGCAAATGTTGCTACTACTATTCTTTTTTTGCAATTTACAAATAGTTTGTCAAATTCGGCTCCTACTGTTCTTTCTGACATTGTGTAGCCTTTTCTTTCTGCATTTGTACTATCTGAAAGTAATAGTAGAACTCCTTTTTTACCTATTTCTGCTATTCTTGCTAGGTCTGTTGCTTCACTGTTTATTGGTGTATAGTCTATTTTGAAGTCACCTGTATGCATTACTGCTCCTGCTGGTGTATATATTGCAAGCATCATTGCATCTGGTATACTGTGACAACTACGTATAAATTCTACTTTCATTTTTCCTAAGGTAATTGTTTGGCCTGGTTTTACTGTTTTTAATTTTGAACCTCTTAATAGTTTGTGTTCTTCTAGTTTATTTTCTATTAAGCCTATTGCTAGTTTTGAACCATATATTGGTACATTCATTTTCTTTAAGAAGTATGGTATTGAACCTATATGGTCTTCGTGTCCATGTGTTATTACTATTCCTCTTACTTTTTCCTTATTTCTTTCTAAGTATGTTGTGTCTGGAATAACTAGGTCTACTCCTAACATGTCATCTGTTGGGAATTCTAAACCACAGTCTACTATTACTATATCGTCTTCATATTCAAATATAGTCATGTTTTTTCCGATTTCTTCTAATCCACCTAGAGCAATTACTTTTAATTTTGGCTTTTTAAATTCAAATTTCTCTTTTTTGTTTGCTTTTTCATTATTCTTTCTTACTGTAGTTGTTCTTTTTTCATTTACTTTTTTTTCTGAAGAATTTGTTTTTCTTCTTGGTCTTGTTTGTGTATTTTGTTTTTCTACATTATTTGTTTGCTCTTTTATATTCTTTTCTTCTATTTGTTCTTTCTTTTCTCTTTTTGGATTCATTCTTGTTTTTGGATTATTTTCTCTTGTTTCTTTTATTTTCTCCTCTTTATTTATTATTTCTTCTGTATTTTTTCTTGCAGTATTCGTATTTCTCCTTCTTGGTCTATTATTTGCTCTTTTAGAAGGAGTGTTTTTACTTTTTATGTCATTTGTCTCATTTGGCATTTTTTTCTCTTCCTTTCTTTCTTTTATTAGTGTTTTTATTCTCTAAATTTATATTTTATTAACCTACTTTTTTATTATTTTTCCCTTTTTAGTATTTGTTAAACTCTTAGTTTTTGCTAACATTTTTATAATATTAAAGGTGGCCTTGTCACATAGTTGTACCTTTAGTAGTAAGCCTTAAATCTTAAAATGATTTCTTTCGAAAATAGAATTTATTTTCATCTTGTGTTATAAAACAAAAAATGTTAATAGAGTTTCTATTTAAAACAAAGGTATAAATCACATTTTATCTAATAGGTTTCTCTTAATGATTTCCCTACATTGTAATATTAATTTTTCTTTTGAAAATAAAATTGTTTATTCTTATTTTGCTACAATAAAACTCAAAGTTTTATATAATTTTATAAAAAACAAAACAACTTCAATTTTATTATTAAAGTTGTTTTTGGCTTTTTTTATTATTTTTAACACAAACTTAAACTACATATGAATATTTCATATGTTATCTCTTATTATTCCTAAAACAATTTTTAACTCTCTAATAACTTATTGGTTAAACCTCTTTTTCTCTCTTTTAAGGTTAATTTACTTTATATAAATTTAAATCTCTTCTTTACCATTATTGGTAACCACTATTTGTTATTTTAGCATATTTATGTATAATTGTCAAATTTTATATTTTCAAAATTTTGTTCGGCATTTTTAATAAAGTTAATATCTTCTATTTTATTAATTCCAAAACACTTCTTTCCTAAATCTTTTAGTGAAGCTCCTATATGGTATAGATTTTTATTATCTATTACTATAAACCTATCATGAAATATACTTGTTTTTGATAGGTTTAATGTTGGATATTGTTTATTAAATTTTTGTATATCTAATTTTGTTAGATTGCAATTGTTTGATGTTAGTACTACTACTTCTACCTCTTTATTCTTTTTTGATAGCATTTCTAAAATAGTGTCATCTATATAATTGTCTATAATTAATATCTTTTCCTTTGCTTCTTTTATTATTTTAATTATTAAGCTATATGCATCATATATTTGTCCATTATAGAATATTTTTGAAGTTACCTTTTCTTCTTTATTGTTTTGTAACTCATTAAATACTTCATCAAATTTCTTATCGTGTTCTAGTAATTTGTATTCTACTGTTGTTAATCTATTTAGCATATTTGCGTTATTTGATATAAATTTTCGCATTTCTATAAATGCATCCATTATATTTATACTTGTTTTAATTGCTATTTCACTTCTTATAAGTGCTGAAATCATTGCAATTCCTTGTTCTGTAAAGACTAATGGTAATTTTCTTCTTCCTCCATAATCATTTTTACTTTCTAAACTTGAAGTCACAATTTGTGACTTCAAGTTTTTAAATTCATCCCAAGTTAATCTAAAGCAAAACCTTTCTGGAAATCTTTCTATATTTCTTTTTACCGTTTGATTAATATTTCTTGTTTCTGTATGATACAATCTCGCAACGTCACTATCCATTATTACTTGTTTTCCTCGTACTTCATATATCATACTTCTTATTTTTTCTTTATTATATATCTCTATAGCTTCTGTATTTACTAATTTATTTTCTTCCATAAAAAATACACCTCCAAATAAACTATTTATATTACATTTTTTACTTCATTTTTTGGTGCATATATTACTCTATTTTTGTTTTATTACAAAACATTTGTTTCTAATAGTCAATGTTTTTTTATGTTATTTTCAATATTTTCTTTGCAATTTGCTTAGTTATCCCTTTAACTTCCATAAGTTCTTGGAGGCTTGCTTTGCTTATTTTTTCCACACTTCCAAATTTCATTAGTAATGCTTTCTTTTTAGCAGGACCTATTCCTTCTATTTCATCTAAGGCTGATTTTGTTACTTCTTTATCTCTTAATTTTTTATGATATCCTATTGCTGTTTCGTGTACTGTGTCTTGGAATAGTGTAATTAGATTCATTAGTTTTTCCGATAGTTTTATTTCTTTTCTGTTTTCGTCTATTAAGGCTCTGGTTTGGTGCTTGTCGTTTTTTACCATACCAAATACTTTTATTTCATTTAAGTTTTCCACTTTGTTTTCATATTCTGTGGATACCGCTTCTATGGCTTCTTTTATTGCTCTTATTTGTGTTATTCCTCCATCTGCAAAAATTACATCTGGCAAACTTCCAAAAGCTCCATTTTCTTCTTTTATTGAACGCCTTAACCTTCTTGATACTACTTCTTTCATACATGCTATATCATCTTGTCCATAAACTGTTTTTATCTTAAATATACGTGACAAATTCCTTTTTATTTCTCCATCTTTCATTACACACATTCCTGCTACCATATTTGTTCCTGAAAGGTTTGAGATATCAAAACATTCTATTTTCCTTGGCATTTTGTTTAAGTTTAATACTTCTCTTAACTCTGTTAACACATCATATTTATCTTTTGATTTGTTGTCTAATGTTATTTTTGCGTTGTTTTCTGCCATTTCTACTAGTCTTAGTTTCTCTCCTCTTTGCAACGTTTTTATTTCTACTTTTCTTCCTGCTTCTTTTGTTAGCCATTCCCCAAATACTTCTTTTTCTTCTATTTCTTCTTTCATCATTATTTTATTAGGTAGTATTTCTCTTCCTATATAATATTGTTTTACAAAATCTGATAATATTTGCTCATCTTTTTCATCATTTAAATCTTTGAAAAAATAGTGCTCTCTTCCTACCATTTTGCTACCTCGTACAAAGAAAACTTCTATACATACTTCTACTTCATTCCTAGCTAAGCCTATAACATCTATATCATTTTCAGTTATATTTGAAACTTTTTGTTTTTCCCCTATTCTCTCTATTGCAAGCCTTTTGTCTCTTATATATGCAGCTTTTTCAAATTCCATATTTTTAGATGCCTCAAGCATTTGCTTTTCTAATTCTTTTAAAATTCCATTTAAGTTTCCATCTAAAATTGATATTATTTGGTTTATTTGCTCTCTATATTCTTCTTTTGAAATATAGCCCATACATGGTGCCATACATTTTTTTATGTGGTAATTTAGGCAGGCTCTATCTTTATATTTAAAGCTTTTACATTGGCGAATTTTAAATTTTTCTTTTATAAAGTCTACCATTTCTTTTGCTGCACCTGCTGATGGATATGGTCCAAAATATTTTGCCCCATCATTTAATATTCTTCTTGTTACATATACATTTGGAAAATCATCTTTTACATTTATTTTTATATATGGGTATGTTTTGTCATCTTTTAAAAGTACATTAAATTTTGGTCTATTCTTTTTTATTAAATTACATTCTAATATAAGTGCTTCAGTTTCATTATCTACTACTATATATTCAAAATGGTCTATTAAAGCTACCATGTTTTGTATTCTTTGTGTTTTATTTGTTTTTCTAAAATATGACCTAACCCTGTTTTTTAAAGAAATTGCCTTTCCTACATATATAATTTTGTCATCTTTATCATGCATTATATATACCCCTGGCTTATTAGGTAGTTTTTTTAATTCTTCTTCTATATTAAACATTTTTAACCTCTCTTTTTGAAGATTTGGTAAAGATTTGGACGCGTCCCAAATCTTTACCAAATCTTTACTTAAATATGCTACTATTATTTAAAATTAATGTACTATACAAAAATAACACCTCTTGGTCTTTAAATTGTATATATTTTTCTATATCTTTAGTTCTGATATACCTAATATCTATTAATGTGATTTTGCTATAACCTTCTGTAAATATTGGTATTAAACTACTTGCAAATGAATCTCTAAATACTATTAGTTCTTTATCTGTTTTGGCGTTTTGATTTGTTATTGTTATTAGTGGTGTAGAACCTGATAGATATATGTCGTATTTGTCATTGCTATTTATTTTTTCTAAATCATATATTTTTGTTTCTTTTCTATTTTCATAGTTATATACTCTTGCATTTTTTATTGTTTCATTTGTTAGTATGCATATTTTATCTTTTTCTACTTTTATAGGTATTTGCCCTGCATATAGTCCATCAAATTCTGTTATTTGTTCTTTTGCATAGTTGTTTGTTAGCCTATTTTTGAAATTCATTTTTTCGCTTATTTTATCTACTACTTTTTGTAAGTTTTCTTGCTTCCAATGAATGTCTGTTATATAGTAATCTTCTAGCTCTAAGCAGTCAAATATATTAATATATTCTGCATTTGTTATATTTTCTTTCATTATTTCTTCTAGCTTTTTATAGTCCATAGTAATATATTCTTTGCTATCAGTAAAGTAGTTTTTATCTGGTATTATTGAGTAATAGCATTTCATATCTTTTAAATAACTTTTTTGTATTTCATTTATTTTATTTGCTACATTTAATACAGATTTTTCATTTAATGGATATTCTATTTTTATAAGGCTGTTTTTGTACATATATATTTTATTGTTATCTTTTTTTCTAAACAAATTAACCTCTATGGATGATTTTAATTTTCTAAATTCTTCCCTTTTTATAATTTGATCTGTCGTATATTTTTCAAATTTATTGCTAAAGCTCCCATCTAATACACTTTTTATAGTTATTTGTGGAAAACTAGCAAGTTTTCTTCTTTCTGTTATTGAAATTTGTGTGTCTTTTTTTAATATATTTGCTAGAAAAAATAAGATTAGTAATATTACAAATGTAATTGTTACTACTATATTTTTGGTTTTATCTAACATTCTTTTTTCTCCTTGTTTAATAAAATAATTTATTTGAAATATTTTTTGCATATATTAGTAAGTTTCCTTTGAAAATAATTTTTTTATTTTCACTTTTTGGTTAGCTAAACTAAAAAGTTTCATAGTATTTCCTATAGAATAAATGTAGGGGCGATGATGGCATCGCTCGCTCTACGTAGGACTGACTAATATAATTATTATTTTAAAGACATTTTATAAAATGGCGGGCGATTGATAATCGCCCCTACATCTATTCTTATATTTAATATTGTTAGAATCTAAAATATAAAAATGGATTATAGGAATTATCTACTAAATATGATGTAACTATTAGTAATAAAGCTACTAGTATAATAGGCTCTATTGTATTAATTGCTTTATTAATTTTTGTTTTTTCTTTTAACTTATTTATTATATTTTTGAGTAGCGGTGTTGCTCCAATTATTGATATTATTATAATTACAAAGTAACTTTTTAAATAGTATCTAGTATAACTATTTATAAATGGCTCCTTGTTTGCTCCAAATAACCCTATTATTTGCTGAATTGCTTGTGCTATATTATTTGCATTAAATATGATGAAACTAATCATTACTATAAATAGAACATATATATGACTTATTATTTTTGGCATTTTCTCTAATATTTCTTTTAAAAATAGCTTTTCTATAATTAGTAATACTCCAAATAATAGCCCCCATAAAATAAATGTCCAATTGGCTCCATGCCAAAATCCTGTTAAAAACCATACTATAAAAATATTTCTAATTAACTTTATTTTACCTACTCTATTTCCTCCAAGTGGTATGTATACATAGTCTCTAAACCATGTGCCTAATGAAATATGCCACCTTCTCCAAAATTCAGTAATACTTTTTGATATATATGGATAGTTGAAATTTTCTAAAAATTGAAATCCAAATATTTTTCCAAGTCCTATTGCCATATCTGAATAGGCTGAAAAGTCAAAATATATTTGAAGACTAAATGCTACCCCATAAATCCAATAAAACAATATGCTTTTCTCATTTGTTTGCATGAAAACTTGGCATAATTCGCCTAGTTGGTTTGCAATTAATACTTTTTTTGAAAGCCCTATAATAAACCTTCTTATTCCTAATGATATTTTTTCGAATGTATGCTCTCTTTTTGTAAGTTCTTTTTCAACATCTATATAACGTACAATTGGACCTGCTATTAATTGTGGAAATAATGATACATATGTTGCAAGTTTTATAATGTTTTTTTGCACTGGAACTTTTTTATTATATACATCTATAACATAACTTAATATTTGAAATGTATAAAATGATATTCCTATTGGCAGTGCTAAGTTTAATAATTTTATTTGTGAATTACATATGCTATTTATATTTGTTATTATAAAGTCTGAATACTTAAATAACGCTAATAACCCTATACTTATTATAATAGATGATATTAAAAAAACTTTTTTATGTTTTGTATATTTATTTATTAAAATACCATGTATATATGCTGATAGTATGCTTGCTAGCATAATTAATATATAAATAGGCTCCCCATAAAAGTAAAATAATAGGGAGCTTATTAATAGTATAATATTTTTATATTTTGTAGGTGTAACAAAATATATTATTAATACACATGGTAAAAAATAATATAAAAAGTTAATACTTGAAAATAACACTTTTTCCTCCTAGAATTCTTCTGTTTTTTCTAATTCTTTTCCTACTGTGCCACCTACTGCTTGTTTAAATTCGTCATATACAGGTTTTCCCCATTCTTCACTTGACATTACAAAGAAGATTATATCATTATAGTTAGTAACCCATAATTTTTCTGCTGAAACACATATCCATTTTCTCATGTCTATATTGTTTAATATTTCCTGTTTCATTTCTTCTATGTTAGCATTTTCTTTTGCTTTTATCATTACTGCTGAATATGCTTGTGAGCTCATAAATGGCTCTGAAGCTACAACTGCTTCTACATTCTCATTTGATTTTAGCCCTGTTGTAGATGTAAATGCATATTCATCTGTTAAGTCTATTTCACGTGTTTCTAGTGATGGAAGATTTTCTCCAAGTTTTGTGTTAATATCATTAATTACTTTTTCCATTTCTTGTGCTGTTTGTATTTTTACTCCTGACTGTGTACTTGGTTTTTCTTCTTTGTTTTTTGAAAATATAAAAATTGCTCCAATAATGATAACTGCAATAATTACAACTGCTACTATTCCAATAATTGATTTTTTCATAATTTTCTTCCTCTCTTTCGTTTTGTTTTACAATTTTATATTATCATAATTGCTTTGTTTTGTATAGGTATTTTTATAATTTTTATTTTTTAATTATTGTTATTTTTACCAATCTTTAACTTATTATATTTACTATAAAACACGAAATATTTGACCCAAATTATCAAACTATTTCGTGTTTTTTATAATAACTTTTAATGCTATTTAACATACTATTTTCTCTTTCTATTGAAGGAAGAGTACTACTCTAAAGCCAAAGTCTGTAGTAGCACCTAGTGTAATACAGTCAAGACGGTAAGAAGCAGGCATTTTAGTATATGAATCATTTAAACTTCCTCCACGAACCATACATGAAAGAGTAAGTCCATTTTCAAAATTATAACCATTACGATAACAAGGTTCTACTGTCCACTCCCATAGGTTTCCGGCAAACATCATATAAATTCATTCTCTTTACTGCTTCTGTTGAACCTGTTGTTAATAATACCCATGTATCTGTGCTTGTATTTGTGGTTAATGTTTTTGCACTTTTAAATCCATCTGTTGCACCATATGATGTACTTGTATTATTACTATTTACGTTTGTATAATATCCTGTTAAGTTTGTTAATTCTACATCATAATAATTTCCCCAGTCAGTAGATGTCATATTTACTCCATTATCTCCGCATATACTTCAACATTACATCCCACATTGTCCCAGTTATTAATCCACTTTTTACATATTTATGCTGTGCATATAGTCTCCTGCTCATTTCTGTTGCTGTATAATAATCTGCATGATAATATGGTATACTGTCTGCTTTAACAACTACATTTCCAGTTGCTTTATTTGTTACTTCTGCTACAGGTAAACCTGGCCTTTTTGCAGTAAAATTATAGTTTTGCCAATCCCATGAATTGTTTGATAATTTTGCTTGCACTCCTACACTATTAAATAATGACGCTCCATTTGCAAATGTTACTGTATAATCAAATGGATTTGTTTCTCCTGCTTGTTCTTTTTCTCTATTTAATGTTCCTACCCCTGACTCATATCTTCCGACAATAAAAGCCTTCATATTTTTCTATTTGTGGTAGTTCTGATGCATCTGTTTCTTTATACCAGTCCATACTTGACATTTTATCATTAAAATCTATTTTATGATAATCTTCTAACTTACATGGTATCCACACAAATTGATTTCCTTTTAATTCTTTTCTTACATCTGCTTTTCCTGCATCTTTATTTTTATCTTCTATATTATCTGATATTACTATTCCACTTTCTAATGTTCCTCCTACATAGTAAAATTCTAATGGTACTGGTATTTCTTGCCCGTTCCCTACTGCTACTGCATATACACTTGCTACTTTATAACTTTCCTTTACTTGTTTACCTGTTTGCACATCTACATAGTTTGGCACAGTTGTTTTCCATTTTTCTGGAGTTTTTACTACTGTCCCTGCTTGTGTTGTTTGTGTGTTTTCTGGTAATTCTTCTTCTATTCCTAGTTGTTTATATAATTCATTTAAGGCTATTTCTTCTTGTCTTTCTGCTGTCAAATATTTATTTCGTGCTTCTTTTGCTCTTGTAAATAAGCCATTTTCTCCTAAACCTATATTTATCATTATTCCTGCTAATATTATTAATAATACTATTGTTATTACTAAGGTTATTAGTGTTATTCCATCAATTTTATTAATATTTGTTTTGCTTTTTTCTTTTACTTTTCTTCTTTTCATTTGTTCCTCCTATTTTTATATTTTACCAATTATTTGTAAAATTATTATATTATAGCCTAAAGGTATTTGCAAGTATCTTATTTATATATTCTTTTTATATTAAAATTTCTTTGAAGGAGGTTTTTATGGTAAGTTTTAATATTGAAGAATTATTAAAAAAGCAGAATAAGTCGAAGTATTGGCTATGTCAACAAATGAACATTACTTCTAGAAATTTAAATCGAGTAATAAAAGGAGAAACAGAATCCATTTCCTTTAAGTATCTAGAAAGTTTTTGTAAGTATTTATCTTGCTCTGTTCAAGATTTAATTAATATTGCTTAAAAAAGTAAGCTTAATGCTTGGAGGGTGTAAAAAAGAGTGGCAAAAGTGATATAAATTCAATGGTGATGGAGGTTTTGACACTTTTTCTTAAATTCTCTTTAAAAATAAAAACGTAGTATAGCAATAAAATGAATACTACGTTTTTATTTTTGTGTACTTGCTACATTTTTACTTTTCTACAATATTATAAAGTAAGGAGGCTTTATTATGTGTGGAATTGTTGGATATGTAGGAAATAAAAAATGCTTACCTATATTGTTAAATGGACTTAAAAATTTAGAATATAGAGGATATGACTCGGCTGGTGTTGCTATAATGGAGAAAGATTGTATTGAAATTGTAAAACAAAGTGGTAGAGTTTCTGCATTAGAGAGTTTAATTGATACTTCTTCTTTTTTTAGCAGTGTTGGCATTGCTCATACTAGATGGGCTACTCATGGAATACCTTGCAAAGAAAATGCTCACCCTCATAAGGATAATAGTAATACTTTTGCCGTTGTACATAATGGAATTATTGAGAATTATAAATAGCTTCGTCAGTTTCTTGAAGAATCTGGTTACTCTTTTTATTCTCAAACAGATACTGAGGTTATTCCTAATTTAATTCATTACTATTATTCGAAGAATGAAAAGACAAAAGAAAACTTCCTAAATGCTATTTATAAAGCATGTAAAGATTTTAAAGGTAGTTATGCTATTTTAGTTTTGTGTAAGGATTTTCCTAACACTCAAATTGTAGTGAGAAATAATAGCCCTCTTATAATAGGAGTGCGGTAATACAGAGTATTTTATTTCTTCTGATATTCCTGCTATTTTAGAATATACTAAAGATTTTTATTTTTTAGATAATAATGAATTTTCTATAATCGAAAAAAATAATATTAGTTTTTTTGATGAAAATTTGAATAAAATTTCTAAAAAGTATAAAACTATTGATTTAAGTAATTCTAGTAGTACTAAAAATGGGTATGAAGATTTTATGTTAAAAGAAATATTTGAACAACCTAAGGCAATTACTAATACTGTTAACAAGTATATTTTATTAAATGAAAAATGTAATTTTCCAGATTTTAATTTACCCAAAGATATATTACTTAATGTTAAAGAAATTTATATTGTAGCTTGTGGAACCGCAATGCATGCTGGCCTTGCTAGTAAAAATACTATTGAAAAGTTGTGCAAAATTCCTACTTATATAGAAATTGCTTCTGAATTTCGTTATAGTGACCCTATTATTAATAATAACACTTTATGCATATTTATTAGTCAGTCTGGTGAAACAGCTGATACTATTTCTGCTTTAAAATTAGCTAAAGAAAAGGGCTGCACAACAATTGCTATTACTAATGTTATTGGTAGTTCTATAACAAGGGAGGCAGACTTTTCTTTTTATACTTATGCTGGACCTGAAATTGCTGTTGCTTCTACTAAAGCATATATTTGTCAAATAGCTCTTATTTGCTCTTTTGCTATTTATTTAGCCCAAGTTCTAGAAAGTACTGATTTTAGTATATTAGAAGACTTAAACAAAGAGCTACTTGATTTGCCAAAAAAGATAGAGATGGTTTTAGAAAAAAAAGAAAGAATAAGAGATATTACTAAACAATGCTATTTAGAAAAAAACTTATTTTTTCTAGGTAGAGGGATTGATTATGCTACCTGTTTAGAAGGCTCTCTAAAGTTAAAGGAAATTTCGTATATTCACTCTGAAGCATATGCAGGCGGAGAATTAAAACATGGTCCTATTGCCTTAATTGAAGATGGCATTTATGTTGTTGGTATTTTAACAGATTGCAAGTTAGCTTCAAAAACAATTAGTAATTTGCAAGAAGTTATAACTCGAGGTGCTAAAACATTTGTAATTTCTAATCAAAAACTTCCAAATAATACATTTGATTTTGTTTTTTACATTCCTAATTCTAGCACTTTTTTATCACCTATTCTTTCAGTTATTCCTTTACAGTTATTTGCTTATTATATTTCAAAGCAAAAGGGATTAGATGTAGATAAGCCTAGAAATTTAGCTAAGTCTGTGACTGTTGAATAGTATATAATTTTATTAGCTTAGTAAGTTGTATTTGATACAAGCTTTATTAAAAATAGAGAATATTTTATTACCACAATGGCTAAAATATTCTCTATTAAAATGTAATATTGATTAAAAAGCATTAAATGTAATAGCTTTTTACATTAACAGTTTATTAGCTCTAATATCTTCATTTTCATATTGAAGTTTATATTCTCCTTTTCACTAATATAAAAAACATCTTCATATGTTTGCATATAACTTTTTATATCTTCCCTTTTTTCATATGAACATATGGCTAACTCAATTTCAAAAGTTTTAGCTGGATATGGTATCTCTAATATTATGCTTGTATCCTCATATGCACAACAACTGTTATCGTGTTTCTTAGATTCACTTATTCGCATTAAAAGCTCTTCATCTCCACTTATTGGATATCTTTTTACAAACCAATATTCTTTATTACATTTATTATAATTATTTTTAATATCTTTAATTACTTCTTCAGCATTAAAATTAAAGTTTAACTTTGTAATTATGTTGTTATATATATACATGTACACATTTCTGTTCCAGTTTGGTATTAATGTAAGAAGTATATTATTGCATACTCTCGCTCTACTGCCTGAGTCTCTTAATCTTTTATCTCTCATACGCTGACTGTTCTTATCGAAATCTGAATAAGATATATATTTATCTTGTAAAATTTCCCTTAAAACTTCATTTACAATTTCTCCTTTGAAGTCTCTTTCATATGAGTATTTTTCTTTATTATTTATTTTCACTATATATTTTACTTTATGATCCATAGCCATAGCTCCTTTTACTTCAAGTAAAATATTGTTATTGGAGCATCCTAAAGTATATGCATTAGATATTCCAGTTATAGTTATATTAAGATTTTCTTGCTCACTTTTTAATGTATATTCTTGTATTATTTTTCTCTCTGGTTCTTCTTCGATATAACCATCATAATGTGTAAGTGTAATATTACTTATACCTCCTGAAACTTCACTACACATGTGTAATACTGGATAATATACTTGTATTTCCTCCATTTTGTCAAATGTACTTTTAATATCATATTCGCCAAAAATTAAGCTTTCTCCTACATATTGACTAATCCGTTCTTCATTATCTTTTTGAGCTTTTTTTAGCATTTTTAATACTTCTTCTTGCTTTTTTACTTTCGCATCAAGAATTTTCTTTGTTTTAGTGTAGTCGTTCAAAATATCAAAATATGACTTCATATTTTTTCCTCCTTTTTTCTAAAAATAAATTATTATTTATAGTTACACAAAGTTATGCGATTATTTTAGCATAATTTAATATAATTTTCAACCCATTATGGCAATTACAAAACTTTTAAAGATTTGGTAAAGATTTGGGACGCGTCCAAATCTTTACTTTTTTAGATTTTTTCAAGTTTAGTGTGTAAATTACAAAACATTACTATATTTTTTATTAGCCAAAAAGACAACATTTATTTTAGGTAGCATAGAAAAAACACGCAAATTATTGTAACATGCATGTTTTTCATCTTTTTATCTTTTATCTATAAGTTGGCATTTTCATTCCAATCTTCAATTTCTAATTTATGTTTAAACATTAACTTTTTCTTTTACTTGTTCTTTTAAATCTTCTTTATCTTTCATCCAGTGCTTTCCATCTACTATTCTGGCTACCATCATTGATGATGCTGAATCTCCTACTACATTTAGCATAGTTGCTGGTGCATCTATTATTGTTGCAATTATTGTTAGTATTGGAAGAGCAGAGGCTGGGTATCCCATCATTGTTATTATTAGCATTTCTGATATTGTTCCCCCACCTATTGGTACTGCTGTTACTAATAGTGTTGCAAGTAATGCTATTCCTATTACTGTTGCTATTTCACCTGCAGTAGCTACGCTTGTTCCAAATAAACATACTAAAAACATTATTTTAAATACTGAACCTATTATTGAACCATCTTTGTGGAAACTTGTTCCTAATGGTATTGTTGTTTCTGCAATGTCTTCTGGTACGCCTATTTTTTTAGCTCCTTCTATGTTTACAGGTATACATGCTGCACTTGAGCATGTTGCTAAAGATGTAAGTGTTGCTGGAATTATATTTCTCCAATATGCTTTTGCTCCTTTTTTACCTCCTGCTACCCATGCATATATTGTATACATTACCATATAAAAAGCAATTGAAACTATAAAGTATACTACAAAAGTTTTTAAATATCCTACTGCAATACTTGAACCTAGCTCACCTATTACTGCTGCAAAGTAGCACCCTAAACCTATTGGTGCGTAGTACATAATTATTTTTATAATATTATTTACTATTTCATTTGCAGAATTTAAGAAATTTAAAACTGGCTCTGCTTTTTTCCCTGACATATTCATTGCTATTCCAAATATTACTGAAAATACTAATAATGCTATTAAGTTATCTCTTGTTAATAATTTTGAAAAGTCATTTACAGTTAATAAACTAACTGTTCTTTCTGCAATAGAAAGTTCTTCCTCTTCTTCTATGGCTCCCTCATCAAAAACTTCTACTATTTTTGCAGAATCTTCAGGATTTACAAGTTTTATAAAATATGTACTTAAAAAACCTACTAGTACTGCTATTACTGATGTAATTACAAATACTAATATTATAGTACCTACTATTTTACCTAAACGTTTAGGTTCTTTCATTTTAGCTACTGATGTAGTTATTGTCAAAAATATTAGTGGAACAATTATGACTAATAAAAGATTTAAAAAGATATCGCCTAATGGCTTTAAGACTGTTGCTTTTTCTTTAAAAATAAGTCCTACGACTGCACCAACAATAATAGCAACAAGAAGAATTATTGTTGATTTGTAATTTGATAAAAATTTTTTCATAATACTACCCCTTTTTATTTTGGTGGTAACTAAAATTATAATTATAACTTTAGAATTCTTTTTGTATTATACCTTATATCTTATTACAATTCAACACTTTTTAGAATTATTTTGTTACCTTTTTTCTTTTATACTAGCAAAAAAATAAAAAAATTTTACTAAATGGATTGACATATGTAAACATTTGTTTTATTATATAAATATAATATTATTGTATAAAATTATAACTATATACACAATTAATATTATATGATAAAATATATAAGTAGAAAGAAAATATTATGTTAGAAGAATTAGATAATTTAATTAACTTTATACAAATTGAATATAATGATTTTACAAATAAATGGGAACAAAGCAGTTATTTTTCTAAGATTAATTTAAAAGATACCTTAATTTGTGATGTACTTCAAAATAAAATATTATTAGATGCAATTATTAATTATAGAGAATTTATTAACGAAAATAATATACAATTATTAATGGATTTTAAACAATTTAATACAAATGAATTTAAAGTTAATATTAGAACTAAGGCCAAAAACTCTATAGAATATAAAATAAAAAATTATATTGAAAATCATGAAGATGGAAAAGTACCAATAAATAAATGTTTTAACGATTTATTTGGAATAAGAATTATATGTAAAAATACACTTACACATAATGAAATTTTAAATTTAGTAAATAATAAATATACTGGTCTAAAATGTATAAACTCTTCTAAATTAAACTACAAAGCAACACATATATACTTTAAAAAGAATAACTTTAGTTTTCAATGGGAATTACAAATATGGAATAAGGTAGATGAAATTAGCAATATAAATTCTCACGAAAAATACAAACAAGATTATGTTAGATGGGAAATTGAAAATAAAGGAGGTAGAAAATAGTGGTAACACATTTTATATTTATGAGTAGTTCTTATTCACTAGGAACAAGAATTGCACTTGATTTTATAGTTGAAGATGCAAGCATACAAGAAGAATTGAAAAAAGACTTAGATACCATAATTTATGAATGTGGTAGAGATGTATCTATTTCGACACATATGATACAAGCAGATAACGAAACTTGGGAGTCAGTATGCAATTCAGACCACTTTTTTAAAGGTGTTAAAGTAATAGAAGATTTAGAAACATTTATTAGCCTCATAAAAAAGGATAGAAAATTACTTGGAATAGATATAGCAAAATACATTCTATCTAAAGTTAAATGTACACAACTAAAACTACAAAAATTAGTATATTTATGCTTTGCTGACTATTTATGTGATACTGGTAAAGCATTATTTACAGATAAAATATATGCATTTAAATATGGTCCTGTTATAGACACAGTATATAAAAAATATAAAGAATATGGTTATGAAGCAATTGAAGAAGAAACTGGCAATATTGATAGTAACGATGTATTTGAAATGCCTGCTAAAAGTAGAATATTATTTGCAGAAGATGGTACAGGAAAAATAATAAGCATAGAAAAGACCTTACAAAAATATGGTGAGTTAACTGCTTCAGAATTAGTAGGTATAACACATAAACCAAATTCACCTTGGAATAAAACTTATAAAAACGAAGATGTAACATTTTCACAAATAGAATTAGATACTATTAAAGAATATCATAAATATGAACTAATATAGCTTAATATTTAAAACTTATTTTTATTTTAAACTAAAAGGCACATTATGGTTTTGTCATATTAGGCATTTCTAAAAACGTTGCCTTACAACAAAAAGTAACTTTTCTTATTTAACCAGAAGCCTACATAAAGTAACTTATTATTTTAATTTAAGCTATATTAATAACGTTCCATATTATCATAAATAAAATTACAAACTTGCAAAGTATTTTAATTAATACTCTGCAAGTTTTATTTTAGCTCCTATGCTTTCATCTTTTAATAATTTACTAGCAACATTTATAAAGTTTGTTTCCATATCTGTTAAATATATTTCATATTTTTTTGTACTTTGCTTATTATTAGCTATATTCTCTTCTTTTAATATTTCATTTAAACTTTTTGCTAATACTTCTCCTGTGTTTATTACATCTACACTATCTCCTATTTGTTCTTCTATAGCATTTTTGAACAGTGGGTAATGTGTACATCCTAATATTAAGCATTGGATGTTTTTAAGACCTTTTAAATATTCTGCTACTACTAATTTCGCAATTTCATTTTCTGTCCATCCCTCTTCTGCCATTGGAGCTAGTAATGGACATTCTTTATTTATTACATTTGCATTTTTTATTTTTTTATCAATTTTATTTTTCCATCCATTACTTCTTATCGTTCCTCTTGTTGCCATAACTCCTATATTTTCATATCCTTTATTTTTTATATATTCTACAGTGGAATCTATTATTCCTATTATTGGTATGTTATAGCATTTTTGCATTTCTTCTAAAGCTTGTGATGTAGCTGTTCCACATGCTATTATTATAGCTTTTACATCTTTTTTTATTAAAAAATTTATTGCATTTTTGCATAAGTTTATTATACTTTCTTTTGTCTTATTTCCATATGGGAAAGATTTGGTATCTCCTAAATATATTACCTTTTCTCCTACACATTCTTCAATTACTTCTTTTAATACTGTTAGACCTCCTACTCCTGAGTCAAACATTCCTATTGGTCTTGTATCCATTCTTTTTCCTCCTACCCCTTAATTATATATCATATTATTACAAAAAAGTACACATTTTTTATATTTTTTCATAATATATATTATAATTATGGTTAACTATAATAAATTTAGAAAGGATGAATAAATATTATGGAATATGATAAAAATGTATGCCCTGTAGTAGATGTTGATGGTATTATAGCTTCTGGTAAACAATTTGATTTAGAAATAAAACTTCCAGAAGACAACAGAAATGTTATATATGGAGTTGTTAAAGATTGCTATGGTGATCCAATTTGTGATGCAGTTGTAAAACTAATAGAAGTTGTATGTGAATGTGGCAAAGAGGAAAGAAGACCTGTTTCTCATACTTTTACAGATAAAGAAGGAGAATTCGTTTTCGGGCCTTTATGTGATAATAAATTTTATGAAATCCAAATATGGGTTGACCGTGTAAGACACTGCAAAATATGTACAGAAGTTAAACACGAAGGGAAATGCCTAAAAGGTGTAAAAATGGATTGTAAACATGACTGCAAATGCGAAAGACCTTGTGAAAAACCTTGCTTAAGAACTGAAGTTTCTGAAGAATGTTGTGAGGATGAAAATTAATTTCAAGTTTTAACTTAGGAAAGATTTGGGACGCGTCCAAATCTTTCCTCTGCAATTCTTTCATGTTCAAAAAAGCTAGCACTTATTAAAGTACTAGCTTTTTTGTATCTAATTGCCTAAAAATAGGCACCTGTCATTATTTCTTTTTCATCATAATTGCTAAAATAAACTCTGTTTCATGCTCGAGATAGAATTCAACAAGAAAAGTAACACTATTTAGGGAACCTCCCTAAATAGTGCCATTTTTTTAGTTCATATAATCTCTTAATTTTCTTGATCTTGATGGGTGTCTTAGTTTTCTTAGGGCTTTTGCTTCTATTTGTCTTATTCTTTCACGTGTTACCATGAATTCTTTTCCTACTTCTTCTAGTGTACGTGCTTTTCCATCTTCTAATCCAAACCTTAATTTTAAAACTTTTGCTTCTCTTGGTGTTAGCGTTTCCATTACTTCTTCTAGTTGCTCTTTAAGCATTGTATATGCTGCTGAGTCTTGTGGTGCTGGGCTATCATCATCTTGTATGAAGTCTCCTAGGTGGCTATCATCTTCTTCTCCTATTGGTGTTTCTAATGATACTGGATCTTGTGCAATTTTTTGTATTTCTGCTACTTTTTCTACTGGTATTTCCATTTCTTTTGCAATTTCCTCTGGGGTTGGCTCACGTCCTAATTGTTGTAATAAGTGCCTTGAGGTACGTATTAATTTGTTTATTGTTTCTACCATGTGTACTGGTATTCTTATTGTTCTTGCTTGGTCTGCTATTGCTCTTGTTATTGCTTGACGAATCCACCATGTTGCATAAGTACTAAATTTAAAACCTTTTGTATAATCAAATTTTTCAACTGCTTTTATTAACCCCATATTTCCTTCTTGAATTAGGTCTAAAAATAACATTCCCCTGCCTACATATTTTTTTGCAATACTTACAACTAACCTTAAGTTTGACTCTGCTAATTTCTTTTTCGCATATTCATCATTTTCTAAAACTTTTTTTGCTAGTTCTAATTCTTCATCATAGCTTAAAAGTGGTATCTTTCCTATTTCTCTTAAATACATTCTAACAGGGTCATCTATACTTATTCCTTCTATTCCTGCACTTAAATCTATTTCCTCTAATTTAATATCTTCTACTTCTTGTAAATCTTCTATATCTGGCTCTTCTAACTCTTCTTGTAATAAGTCTACTCCTATTTCTTCAAATGCATCAAATACTTTATCTAATTGTTCTGGGTTTGTATCTTCTAGTTCATTCGCAAGCTCAGCATATGTTATTTTTCCTTTTTGTTCTTTAGCTTTTTCTATTATTTCATTTATCTTTTCTTGTGATTTTTTTTCTTCTTTTTTAGTATTCTCTCCACTTTCTTTTACTGTCTCTTCAATATTTTTCTTTGTTTGTTTTTTAGCTGTATTTTGTTTATTAGATATTGCTTCTTCTAATTCTTCTGTTTTTTCAGCTTTTTTCACAAATAACCCCTCCTATTTCATTTTGGCTAATTTTATTATTATTTCATTTAGCATTTTTTCTAATTCGATACTTTCTTCTCTACTTAAGTCTTCTCTTTCTAGCCTTTTTATTATTTCATTTCTTTGTTTTAGTATATTTTCTCTTGTATATATATTTATTAAGTCTGATATGCATTTATTAATTTCTGTTATTTCAAAGTCATATGCTAATATCCATGAAAGATAATTTATGGTTTGTTCATCTTCAAACCAATCTATTATATTATTTATATTACTATTTCCTTTTTCTAATTCTTCATACAGCTTTTTTACTATATTTTGATTTTGCTCACTTTTAAAGTCTGCTATTCCTATGTTCTTCTTGATTATATTATAACTTTTTTCAGGATAATTAATTAATAAATATATAACTAATTTTTCCCTTTTATCTGTTTGTTCATCTATAATATTATTTTCTTTTATTTCTAATTTTGGCTTAGCTCTTTCTAGTATTTTGCTTCCTTTATTATTCATATTTTCTAATTTATTTATTTCTGCATATATGGCTTCTTTAGAAATAACATATTCTTTTGCTATTTTATCTATATATACTTCTTTTTCAATATCATTTTCTATTCTTGATAACACTTTTGCAATTTCTTTTAAAAACTTAATTTTGTCATTTGCTATTTCTAAATTTAAGTTTTTACTTAATATCTTTACTTTATATTCTACTAATGATATTGCTTTTTCTACTTGCTTTCCAAACCTTTCTGGTCCATATTTTACTACAAATTCATCTGGGTCTTTAGCTCCATCTATTTGAAGTACTCTAACATCACAGCCTAAACTTTGCAAAATTTCTAATCCTCTTTGTGTTGCAGCTTGTCCTGCTCCATCAGAGTCGTATCCAATTACTATTTGTTCACTACTTTTTCGTAAAAGTCTTCCTTGAGCTTCTGTCATTGCTGTTCCTAGTGAAGCAACTGCATTATGAATTCCTCTTTGATGTAATGAAACTGCATCCATATAGCCTTCTACTATAATTATTTTTTTATTTTCATATTTTTTTGCAACATTTAAGCCATATAGATGTCTGCCCTTACTATATACTATATTCTCTGGTGAATTTATATATTTTGGTTTACTATCATCTAACACTCTTCCACCAAACGCTATTACTCTTCCCCTTACATCTTGAATTGGAAACATAAGTCTTTTTCTAAATCTATCTATATATTTCCCATCTGGTGTTTTATTTACTAAGCTTGAAGCTAGTATTTCTTCTTCAGTATAGCCTTTTTGCTTTAATAACATATATAGTTCATTAAAATTACCTGAATACCCTATTAAAAAACTTTTTAATGTATTATTGTCTAGTTTTCTTTTTTTTACATATTCTTGTGCTGGTTTAGCGGTAGGCTTATATAAGTTTTCATGGTAAAACTCTGCTGCACATTTATTTATTTCATATACCTTTGATTTTAGAGCTACTAGTTTACTATCCACATCATTTTCGAGCATTGGAAGCTCTATTCCTGCTTTATCTGCTAGAGTTTCTAGTGATTCTTTAAAACTTATATTTTCTATTTTGCTTACAAAGTGGAATACATTGCCACCAACTCCACAACCAAAACAATGAAATATTTGCTTATCTGGTGATACAGAAAAAGAAGGTGACTTTTCTTTATGAAATGGACATAAACCAAAAAAGTTTCTACCGCTTCTTTTTAATACTACATATTGTGATATGATATCAACTATGTCATTTTTATTTTTAATTTCATCAATTAATTCATCACTATATCGCACTTCAATTTCTCTACCTTTCTATTCCATATTTATATTATTCGACAGAATATACATAAATCCTTCTTTTTGTGATTTTATTTTATGTTATCCTTATTTTCAAAAAACAAGGGCTGTTTCTATACTCTGGCAATTGCTAATTGTCCCTACATTTTAAGTTGATTCTTCCTATTTAACAAGAAGGGTGGCTTGTCACATAGTTCGTCGAATACGGTGCCCTCTATAATATAAATTGTATTATCAAAAGTCATTTTTTTCTTATACTACAAGAATTGCATAATTTTGTAACTGCTCTTGGATGTTTCTATTAGATATAAGACCCTACAATTATAACTTAAAATAGCATACTTTTCTAGTATAACACAAAAAACGACTCTTTTTAAGTCGTCTTCTGTGTTATGATTCTATTTTATACGTTTGCTGTTCCATCAAACGGAATAAACTTTTTAACTATATCTTTTCCTATTTGAGTATTTTCTTCAACTGGTGATTTATATTCTTCAAATGACATTGTTATTTTATTTTCTACTAGTTGCTCTACTTCTTCTTGTGATGCATGTTCTGCTAAAACTAGTTCACTTACTAATATTTGTTTAGCATTTCCTAACATCTTTTTTTCTCCTGTTGATAGGCCTTTTTCTTTTTGTTTAAAACTTAAGTTCCTAACTACATCTGCAATTTCATATATGTCTCCACTTTTCATTTTATCCATATTATCTCTGTATCTTTTATTCCAATTATTTGACATTTCGGTTTCATTTTCTTCTAATATTTGAAATACTTTTCCTGCATTTTCTTTATTTATTATATTTCTAACCCCTATTTCTTCTGCTTTTGCAGTTGGAACCATTACTTTTACTTCTCCTGGCATTTTTATTATATAATAAGCTTGTCTCTCACCTAATATGTCTTTTTCTTCTATTGCATCTATTGTTCCTGCGCCATGCATAGGGTACACTATTTTATCTCCTACATTAAACATGTAATTAACACTCCTTTCAACGTAAATTTTTTATGTGTAAGTTAAGAAAGGTTTCGATTCTCTTTTTCAACCACTGAAATTATTATACTACATTTTTTGGTAAAAGTCAAAAGATTTTCCAATATTTTTTTAAAATCTTATGGTAATTTATATTTCTTATTTTTTTATTATTTTGTAGGCTCCAAAGCTTATTTTTCAGGCATTTCTTGTCATTAGTAAATACCTGAAAAATTGAACATTTTTTTATTCTTCTTACTTATAACTTAATTTTCTTTTGCCCATATAACTAATCTTTTTGTGCTATCACTTGTACATGTTGATAGCGAAATTTCTCTTTTTCCATTTGTATTTCTTGTAGCATAACTAAAATCAGAATCTTCTGCTATGTATTTATTATATATAGTATATTCTATGCTTGTTCCATATTCATCTGTTATATATATTTTATCCCCATTTTGTAGTTTTTTATTATTTCCAAAAAATCCACCATTTCTATAATTATGTCCTGCTATAACAGTATTACCTTGTTTATTTAACCCTACTCCATATAAAAGTACTATTGCATTATCCATTGCATTTGGTGATGTTGAATTTACTATTGGATAACTGACTTTTGTTTTCGGTATTTTTATTGTTCCTATTATAGTATACCCTTTATACTTTCTGGTTGTTTGTGGTGCTTTTGTTGTTTGCTGTACATTTGTATTTTGTACAGTTGGCTGTTCTATATTATTTACAATTGTATTTTCCATACCTATTTCTACTGTAATAATATCTTTTACTTCATTTTCAAATTCTTCTACAACTTTGGCTGCTTCTTTGGATATTATATACCCTGATATATATTTGTATGCTAAATATCCTAATAGTACAGTTATTACTATTGCTAGCATTACTAACAATATCGTAAAAAATTTTCTTCCCTTATCCATTTTTACCTCATATTTTTTATATTTTAATCAGCTTTAGCACAAATAACTAATCTACTTTTTGTTTCATTTGTACAAGTTACTAATGTTATCTCTTTTTGCCCATTTGTATCTCTTTCCATATATTCTGAATCACCTGTGCCTGTAGTGTATATGTCATATATCGTATAACTTTGTTTTGTTCCCGTTTTGTCTGTAATATATATTTTATCATCTTTTACTAAGTTGTTAATATTTGAAAATAATGTTCCATTTTTATAGTTATGACTTACTAGTACTGTATTTCCTACTTTATTTAATCCTGCACTTACTTGCTCTTGTATAGCTATTGCCACTTCTATTGAGTCACTATCTACTTCTGATACAATTATATAGTTTAAGTTTATTTTTGGAATTTCTATTACACCTGCTTTTTTAAAACCTTTATATGTATCATCTGCATCTCCACCTGAAATTATATTTTCTGTTTGTATATTAAGTATTACGTTTGTTTGACTATTTGTATCTGTTTCATTTGATATAGTATTATTCTTTTCTGGACTTTTTACTTCATTTATAAACTTGTTTGCCTCATGTAAAGCTTCATTATTTGTATTTACACTTTTTATATAATCTATTGTGAAAAATATAAGTACTCCTATAACTATTACTATTAGTAATACTAAACCTATAGTAAGTGCTTTTCCATATTTACTTTCAAACATAACTACTCCTCCTTTTATTTTTTACACCTATATTAATTATAACATAATTAATATTGTTTTTCTAGTATTTTTGACAAATAAAAATTTGTTATGTTACTTTTTGCATTTTGCAATTAAATCATAGTCATTTGCACTTATAATTTCACATTTGACAAATTTTCCTTCTAGTTCTTCGTCTACCATTTCTATGTATATAAGTCCATCTATATCTGGTACATCCATATAGCTTCTTCCTACATAATATTTGCCATCAAAGGTTTTCGTTTCTATTAATACTTCTAATTCTTTTCCAATTAATTGTTTTTGCTTTTCTATAGCTATTTGTTGTTGCAAACTCATAATTTTGTTATATCTACTCTTTTTGGTATTTGCATGTATTTGATTTGGTAATTTTTCTGCAGGTGTTCCTTCTTCTTTTGAATAACTAAATGCACCTAGTCTGTCAAACTTTGCTTCTTTTATAAAGTTATATAATTCTTCAAAGTCTTCCTTTGTTTCTCCTGGAAAACCTACCATTACTGTTGTACGTATTACTACATTTGGTATTTCTTCTCTTAATTTTTTGATAACTTTTCGTATACTTTTGCCATTACTTTTTCTATTCATTCTTTTTAGAACACTATCTGATATATGTTGAATTGGTATATCAAAGTATTTACATATTTTATCTTCTTTTTTTACTATTTCTATTAGTTCACCTGTTATTGTTTCTGGGTATGAATATAAAAATCTTATCCATTTTATTCCATCTATTTTGCATAACTGTTGTAATAGTTGTGCTAAGTGTGGCTTACCATATATGTCTATTCCATATTTTGTTGTATCTTGTGCTATTACTATTAATTCTTGATACCCTTGTTTTGCAAGTCTTTCAGCTTCTTGTAGTACATCTTCCATCGTTCTACTTATGAACTTTCCTCTTATTTTTGGAATTGCACAATATGTGCAAAAGTTACTACAACCTTCTGCTATTCTTAAATATGCAAAATTTTGACCTGTTGTTATTGTTCTATTTAAAAAGCTTAACTCTTTTACTTTTGTTACTTCTGGTTTTATAACTTCTTCTATTTGTTCCCATATTGTATTATAAGAATCATATTTTATCCATAAGTCTACTTCTGGAATTTCTTTTTCTAATTCTTCTTTAAACCTCTGTACTAGGCAACCCATTACTATTAAATATTTACATCTTTTCTTTTTATATTCTGCCATTTCAAGTATTGTATTTATTGCTTCTTCTTGTGCACTTAAAATAAATCCACATGTATTTATTACTAAAATATCAGCATCTTCTGGGTTATTTACTATTTTATATTCGTTATTTTTAAATAGGCCTATTGTCATTTCTGTATCTACTAAATTTTTACTACATCCTAAGTGTATAAATCCTACATTCATTTTTATTGCTCCTTTTTAATATAAAGTAAATGTAGAAAAGTATGTCAATTTCCTCCGCCCTTTTTGACACACTTGTTCTACATTTACTTAAATTTTATTTAAAATATTTTCCAAAATATTTTTGCACATTTTCTTCAAACATCTCCTGTGTATCATTTTCAAAGCGTATTACCTTAATGTTTTTAGTTTGCTTTTCAACTTCATCTGCCATCTTTAAATACTCTCTTTGTTGTAATATGCTACTTTCCACTTCAAATTTTTGATATTGATGTTTATCCCTTTTAATTCTTGTTTCATATAAAGATTCATCTTGCAAATATGCCATTACCAAATAAATATCATACTTATCAGTATTTTGCATATTATCTAGTTTTAATAATAAACTTTGATATGTTTCATTAAAAGAATACTTTTGATATCCAAGTCTTGAATATACTTCATTTGTAAAAAATGTCCTATCAAATATCATGTTTATATCTTCACAATTTTCCATATACTCAATTAACTTTTCATATTTTGTTCTTATTTTTGCAAGGCCTGTTTCGTTTCTGTCTTTTATTCCAGATAATCTATAAAGGTCTGTTGCTGCCATATTCTCTCTTAAATAATTTGTAAATGTTGTCTTTCCTACTCCTTGTGGTCCTTCTACAATAATAATGACATCATTTTTCATAAGATATCTCCTCCTTATAAGAATCTTACTTACATTCTTTCTATTCGAAATTATACTATTTTTTTTTGCACTTGTAAATATTATGAACATAACTTACTATTTTTTTTAGTTTTCTGTGCTTCTTTACTCTTAATCTATTTTTAGTTATATTATTTAAATGACTTTTAATTTTCTTCAGCATTTTCTCTTTCCCATGATAATATTGGATATCCTCCATTTTTATTATTTATGTCTTCTTCAAATTCATTCCATGTGCTAATTGTGCTCTTTAATGTCTTAGCATCTACTAAGCCTATGTGTTTGCCTACTTTATTTTCTGAATTATCACTTCCAACTATTTTTGAGCTTGTTCCTGTTAATGAATATATATAATCCATGTCATAATATTCTACCCATCCAATTATACTTCCTACTTGTGTTGTTCCTGTTACATTCGCTACATTATAACAATTATATAAACAATTTCTTGTATATGATTTACTTTCATATGGTCCTATCCAACCTGCAATTCCAGCTACTTGCAATTCTCCACTTATTTCTGCACAATTATAGCAATTTCTTATATTCCCTTGTACTACCCAACCTAAAATTCCTCCTATACAATTTTGTCCTTTTACTTTACTTTTATTAACACATTTATTAATATTAATATTTCTACATCCAAATCCAACAATTCCACCTACTCCAGTAGAATTACTACCACCATCAATCCTGTTAAAATTAGAACATTTTGAAACTTCACTATTTGCTACAAATCCTGCAATTCCACCTACTCCATTATTTTCCACTTTACATGTAGATTTTACAATTCCAGAATTATTGCATTCTAGTATTTTCGTTTTAGTACTCCATCCTATTATTCCTCCTAAAGATGCTACACTTACTTTCTCTATCTTTCCTTCAATCTTATGATAGTTATCACCACTACTCGTATTTGTTATTGTACCTGTATTAACACACTTTGTTATTATATAGTATTCATTTCCTGATGAAATTCCATAATTCCATCCTACAATTCCTCCTACTGTAATTTCTGCTGTAAGTTCTCCAGTATTCTTACAACTTTTTATATTAGATATTACATTCCCACTTTTATTTTCTGCTACTCCAATTGCTACGCCTACTATTCCTCCTAATGATCTTTTACTTGATATATTTCCTGAGTTTGTACAATTTTCAATTGCTTTTTTTCCTATTGAAATTCCTATAATTCCACCTATATTATTATTTGGTAATGAAATATTTTTGTTATTATTACAATTATTGATATATGTATTTTCTGCTTTTCCACATACACCTCCTACTGAAATACCTATTAATTCCTCATTTTGAACTCTATTATATATATAATCATAGCTTTGTATTGTTTCTGAATATTCTTGCGTTGCTACTACTGTTACACCTTCATTTGTTATATTTTCTAAATTTGAGTTATATGCATATCCTACTGCTGAACCTACTCTATTTTCTCCCTTTACTATTCCTGTTCCTAATGTAATATTTTTTACAGTTGCATTTTCTATATAGCCAAACAGTCCTTGCATTGGTTTATTCCATACAATATTTATGTTTTCTATTCTATGGTTTTGTCCATCATAAGTTCCTTTAAATGGATGTTCACTTGTTCCTATTGCTTCTGATACATTCTTTGCTAAATCTATATCTTCTATTTGCTTTATTATTTTTTGTGAAAAATCTTCTCCATTATTTACAATTTGTACAAATTTCCTTAAATCATTTGCTGTCTTTATTGTATTTATATTTTTTACTTGTTCTACATTAGTATTTATACTTGTTCCACTATTTTCTATTATTTTGGCATAACACTTTCCATCTTCCCCAAACGGTATATATTCTATTTCATATTCTTCATTAACTTCATTTGCTCCACATTCTATTTCGCCTATTTTATTACTATTATAATATATTTCTAATTTTGATATTTTTTCTCTTTCTGATTTTGCATCTATTGTTAGTGTAACCCCTCCATTTATTACTGTTCCTGCTTGTATTGTTCCACTTAGTGTTGCAAATTCTTCTATATTTATTTCATCACTCGTTTTGTGTTTTTTATTTTTTCCTATTACTTTTATTTTATATTTTCCATTTGACATTATTTCAAATTCTTCTGATACCTGTTTTCCATTTACTATTTTTTTTTCTATTTCTATTCCATTTTTTATTAATCTTATTTCTTGTATTCCGTCTTTCTCCTCTGTTCTTGCTTCTATTTTTAGTTTTACTTTTTCTCCTTCTTTTTCTTTTACATATTTCGTTATTTCTGGTATTATTCCACCTTTTTTTCCTTGATATATTACTTCTATTCCTTCTTTTACTAAGAACTCATATCCATCTACTATTACTATATATGGCAAGTCTGCTTCTTTGTTATCTGGTTCTATACTTTCTAGACCTTCTACTTTATTTAGCATACTATATATTGTTTCTTTTCTCATTGCCACTTCATATTCTGCAACTTCCATTTCTATCTTTTCTTTTGCTACTTGTATCGCATATTGCTCTTTTACTTGCTTTGCCCTTTTTATTATTCCATTTTCTCCTATTGCTATATTTATTATAATTCCTGCTAATATTATCAAAAGAACAATTGTGATTACAAGTGTTATTAAAGTTATTCCTTTGCAACACTTTTTATTATTTATACATCTATTTTTCATTTGTTTCCCCCTATTTTTCGCTAGTATTATCTAATGTTTCTTTAGTTTATATTCAGTTTTATTCTATTTATTTTATTCATTTATGTCAATACGTTTCAACTCACTTTTAGTCTACTCATTTTCTATAGAATCTAATGTTTAGTTCATGTTTTTTAATTATTTTAGTACTTTTTTATTCTATTGTTGCAAACTTATTCTTCTTTAATATAAGTATATAATGTATATTACTATATTTTTCAAATAAAATTAGACATTTTTCTCGCTTGCTTTTTTCATATTTTTTGTATATAATCATACTATTATTTAAGTTTTATTATTAATAACTTTATTTTAAGGAGATGTATTTATTTTGGAAGAAAATTTTAAACCTCAAAAAAATAAAATATACCCTGAAGTTTATGTTGATAACTTTAGAGAATTATTAGATCATACTACAAAGCAGTTTTCTAATCGTATTGCTTTTAGTTATAAAAAAGATGCTAGTGCTAAAAATCCTGAATTTGTTAATGTTTCTTTTAAAAAGCATCATGAAGATGTAAAAGCTTTTTCTACTAAGCTCATTAATATTGGGCTTACAGATAAAAAGGTTGCTATTATTAGCCATAACCAATATGCATGGCCTGTTAGTTATATGGCTATTAATACTGGTAATATGGTATGCGTTCCACTTGATTATTTGCTACCTGAAAATGAAATTGAAAATTTACTTATTCGAAGTAAAGCAGAAGCTATTATTTTTGATGGTAAGTTTTTAGAAGTTTTTAAAAATATTAAAGCTAAGAACACAACAAATTTGAAATATTATATTAATATGAATTCAAACGAACATACTGATGATATTTTATCTTTTTGGAAATTATTAGAGGAAGGTTATTCTTTAATTAAAAATGGTGATACTTCTTATGATAACATTACAATTGATAACGATAAAATGTCTATAATGCTTTTTACCTCTGGAACTACTGATATTTCAAAAGCAGTTATGCTTTCTCAAAGAAATATCTGCTCTAATGTATCTGCTATGACTACTCTAATCAAATATGAGCAAGGGGATAAAGTACTTTCATTTTTACCTCTTCATCATACCTTTGAATGTACTGCAACTTATCTTTTCTGTTTCTTCATTGGCTTTAATATTTGCTACTGTGATGGTATAAAACATATTGCTAAAAACTTAGTAGAATACAAAATAAGTGGTATGGTATGTGTTCCTGCTGTTTTAGATGTAATGTACAGGCAAATATGGAGAACTATTAAACAAAAGAAGCTTAGTACATTGGTTAAAATTATGATGTCAATTTCTAACTTTTTATTATTCTTCCATATTGATATTAGAAGAAGCTTATTTAAAAGTATATTAAAACCTTTAGGTGGAAAATTACGAACAATTATATATGGCTCTGCTTCTGCTGATAAAAAAGTAATAAACTTTTTCAATAGCATTGGTGTTCGCATGATTCAAGGTTATGGCTTAACTGAAACATCTCCTGTTATTTCTTGCGAAAGTGATAAATACCAAAAACCTGGTAGTGCTGGTCGACCACTATATTGTGAAGATGTTAGAATAATAAATAAAGATGAAAATGGTATTGGTGAAATTACAGTAAAAGGTCCTAATGTTATGCTTGGTTACTATGAAAATGAAGAGTTAACAAATGAAGTTTTAATAGATGGGTATTTTCATACTGGTGATTTAGGTTATATTGATAAAGATGGATATTTATTTATAACTGGTAGAATTAAAGATATGATTGTTTTAAAAAACGGAAAGAAAATTTTCCCACAAGAGTTGGAAATACTATTAAATAATTCTCCTTATATTGAAGAGAGTTTTGTTTACGTTTTGCCGAATGACTCAGATAAGTTATGCACAAAATTAGTTTATA
The DNA here is from genome assembly GCA_022791325.1 of Clostridia bacterium. Taxonomy (GTDB): domain Bacteria; phylum Bacillota; class Clostridia; order TANB77; family CAG-508; genus UMGS1663. The sequence continues at coordinate 12,916 of JAAVYV010000024.1, read as the reverse complement.
GTGTGGATAATGAAGCTTTTAAAGGTAAAAATGAAACTGAAATTTTTGATATTTTAAAACAAGAAGTTCAAAAAGTAAATGAGCAAATACCTAAATATAAGCATATAAGAAATATTACTATTTCAACAGATAATTTTGTTAAAACTACAACTCAAAAAATTAAAAGGCATGAGGAAATAAAGAAAATATTAGGAAATGAACAAAAGTAGCTTCAGCACACAGACGATTGCTAATCGCCTCTACATTTTATAATATGTTTATCGTAGAAAGGCTATTAGCTCGTCCCAAATATGCATTATGTCAATAAACAAATTAATTTTCCCTATACTATAAAAGATGATGAAATGAACTATACTTTTTAGAGTATAGTTCATTTTCGCCATCTTTTTTAGTTTATTAGTCAATTGTATCTCCTGGACTATAAAAAACATATTTTGTTTCTTTATATCTTAACCCTAATGTCCATATTGTTGGCTCTGCTTTTCTTTCGCACTTTACCAATATAGGAACATTCTGAAAAAGGTATTCAACTTCATAATTTATTACATTTGGTTTTGAACTACCCCCATTAGATATTTCGTATTCATATGTATAGCCACCCCAAATATTCTCTTCATCATTTAGTAGTGTAGGGCGTATCTCTTCTTTAACTTCCCACTCACCTATTTTAGTAGGCTCACATATTCCACATATGATAGTAGTTCCTGCAATTGGAAAACCAATCCACAGAAGTATTACCATAGCTACTGCCTCAAAATTCTTTGTTTTATCTTCATTTTTTGAAAGTATCTTTCCTACTAACAATATTATTATAATCATTGCTACAATTCCTATTAAACTTACTATCATATTCAGTTCTCCTTTTCTTTAATTAAAGACATTGTTTATGGGTTGCATATCTATGTTAACCCGATATTATAATCGGGTTAAAAAGGATTTTAAATTTTTCTAGTACTAATATTAACATAAATTCAGTTAATATTCAAGTAGTTATTACATATTTATTGCATTTTACATAAAGATATGATAAAATCTATTATATTAACTTTCTATTTTTCTATATTAAATAGAAATAATTGTCAACCATTAAAATAATTTTTAAGGAGGAAAATTATATGAGTGAAAGTCAGAATATTGAAGAAAGAGTGGTAACATATTACAATGATTTAATTAAGAATAATGTTATTTCCGGTAAAGCACCAGTAACATTAGACTGGATGAAACGGCAGAGAATTTTAGAAGGAAGAAGTGAGCTTGATATTCGTTTTGGCTATGCAACTGTAGATAGAGTTTTAGGAGAAAAAACACCTCTTGCTAAAGCTAAGCATTACTTAAATGAAGTCTGCACTAACAAAAAATATGAACTTATTCCTAAAATTTCGCACTTACTTGCTGAAGAAGTTCATGTTTCATTACAACCTAATAGTTCTATTAGGGAAAAATATACATCTTTAGATAAAGAAATTAACATTCAAGTAAATCAGATTAATGATAAAGAAATTTTTTTATCTAACACATTGTATCACACTGTAAGCAAAATACTCCCAATTTCAGAGTTAGAACAAATAATCTATTTGTTAAAAACAGCATGCTCTACTGGACCAGTCTTTTTTAATGAATATTTTCTATTTTATATTATTGAATGTGCTTATATTTCATTACTTGTTGCATTTGAAGAAATAAAATGTGCAACTTCTTATACAATAAACTAAAACTTTTCACTTTAATTTTTATAATATGATAAAATTTTTTTAATTTTCATTATAACAAAACCGATAAAAGGGTTGTATTTCCTTTTATCGGTTTTATTAACTAAACATATGCTTTCTTGTCATTTCCAATAAGTTTAATTTGGTAAATTCTATTACTTGTGTTTTTGAACGGTCTTTTTTTAGTGCTTGTCTTAATGTTTTTAAAACTTGTTCTCTACTTTTTGCTTCTTGCATATCTATGTAATCTATTATTATTATTCCGCCTATATCTCTTAAACGTAGTTGCCTTGCTATTTCACAGCTTGCTTCTTCATTTACTTTTAGTACTGTTTCTTCTAGGTTCTGCTTTCCTGTAAATTTTCCTGAGTTTACATCTATTGCAGTTAGTGCTTCTGTTTTATCTATTGTTATAAAACCTCCACATTTAAGCCATACTTTTCTGCTATTTAATTTTTCTATTTTGTCATCTGTGTCGTATATATCTAGTAAATTATCAGTTTGTTTTAGTTCTACCTTTACTTTGTTATTTTCATCAATATTTCTTAGTATTTTTTGTACTTCTTCAAAAGTGTTCGTATCGTCTACTAAAATTCTTTCTATTCCATTATCAACAGTATCTAGTAAAATCTTCTCTATTATAGAGTTATTTTTATATAATACTTTTGGAATTTCATTTACTTTTAAGTTTTCACTTTCTTTTTTTATATCATCCCATTTTTGGGTAGTTTGCTCTATATCTTTTTTTATAACTTCTTCACTTTTTCCTTCGGCAGCAGTTCTAATTATCAAACCTATATCACTTTTTATAGTTTCCTTAGCAATACTAGTTAATCTTTTTCTCTCACTTTCATCTTCTATTTTTTGAGAAACAGTTATAAAATTATCTTTTGGCATAACTACAACAAATCTTCCTGGAATGTGCAGGTCTGTGCTTATTTTTGCTCCTTTTAAATTGGTAGCATCTTTTTTTACTTGTACTAAAATGTTGCTATTTCTTTTTATATAGTCTTTTATATTGTATTTATCTAAATCTTCATTTTTATTTCCAGTAATTTTACTTACTTTTGGAAGTACATCTTTAATGTGAATAAAAGTGTTTTTTTCTTCTCCTATATCAACAAAAGCTGCTTGCATACCTGGCAAAATGTCTTTTACTTTTCCTAAGTATATGTTGCCTTCTAGCCTTTTGCTATCTTCTTTTTCTTCGTATACTTCTTGTAGGTTTCCATCTTCTAGTAATGCTATTATCTTTTTGTCTTTCTTTTTTGATATTAGTATTTCTTGCATTTTTTGCTCCTTTCTTGCCCTTCCCATTGGGGACGTTTCCTAATGGGAAGTCTGTCACTTTTGGGAACTTTCCTTCTCTATTTTACATATTGTTTTTGTACTAATTCCTATTATTCTCGATATTTGTACTTTTGTTATTCCTTCTATTTTAAGAATTTTTATTACTGCTTTCTTTTTCTCGTTTTTTTCATACTGTTGTATTTTTAATGGGTTATTTTCTTTCACTATATTTTTTATCATTTCTATTGCTTCTTCGTCTGTTATTCTAGTTAAAAGTTCATATCCTTTATCATAATCTTGATATTTAGAATAATTTTTGTGAAAATATTTAAAATCATTTATTGCATTATTAATATTTTCCTCAAAAGCTTTTAATACTATTTCTTTATTTATTAATTTTTCTTTATATAAATACTCATTGTAACTTGTCCATTCATATTTTTTTAGTCCTGCATTTTCTGGATTTTTATGAATATATCTAACTACATTTTTTAAATATTCTTCGCTTTCTATTGCTTTACTTTTAAATCTATTTTCAAAAAGATGTCCTGTTCTTTCATATTTTTTATTAAAATACGAAGAATAGCTAACATTTAAGCTTTGCATTACTATTGACATATTTTCATTTTTATCATAAATAACAAAATGAACATGATCATTCATAAGTGAATATGCATAAATTTCATATTTGTATTTACTTTTTGTTCTTTCTATTTCTTTTATAAATTTAAAGTAATCTTGCTTATCTAAAAATATATCTTGCTTGTTAATTCCTCTTATTATTACATGATATACTTTTGATATTGATAATTTTCTTTTTAATCGGGGCATTTTAGCTCACCTTGCCTTTCAATATATTAGATTTGCTCTTTGCCCCTAAGAACATATAAAGAATATATCATATTTTTATGTAAAATTCTAGTATTTTTATTAAATTTGTGTTATACTCTTCAATATAACTTATTATCGATATTTTTTCAGAAAGGAGATTTTCTATGCTGACTTCTAATTTCTTATTACTTTTAGTCTCTATTTTTGCTTTCGGATTTATTTTTGCAATAATTATATATTTAGTTTCTAATAAGAAAAATAGAAATATTTCAGAATCTTTTTCTGAAAACAGAACTTATAGGAAATTTACAGACCAAAGTGATCCTTGTGTTGATGATATAGTAAAAGATTTTAAACTTTTAGATGATTGATTAATCGAATTTTAAATATAAAAAACACTTCTTAATTATAACTAGAAGTGTTTTTTATATTTTTGTAATTAAGCTAGTAAAATATACTGTAACTTTATATTCCCAAAAGTGACAGATTTCCCATTAGGAAACGTCCCCAATGGGAACTAGTTAAACTTATTCATAGAAGTATCAATTCCGCTCCTTAATATTTCTATAACCGCTTCTTTGGCCTTTTCTACTCCTTTTTCTAGTTCCTTTTGCTCCTCTTCTGGAACTGCACCTATTACATAATTTATCATATCTCCATCGTATTTTGGCTTTCCTATACCAACTCTAACACGCATAAATTCTCCTGAACCTAATTCAGCTATTACAGATTTCATGCCATTATGCGAACCACTACTTCCTTTTTTGCGTATTCTAATTAGGCCTGGCTCAATGTCTATGTCATCATATATTACTATTACATTTTCTAATGGTATTTTATAAAAGTTTACAACTTGAACTATTGATTTTCCACTTAAATTCATATAAGTTTGTGGTTTTAGTAAAATTACCTTCTCACCTTCTATCATGCCATCTCCACATAACCCATCAAATTTCTTTTTATTTACTTCTATTCCATATTTATTTGATAATTTGTTTATTACATTAAAACCCATGTTGTGTCTTGTTCTTCCATATTCTTCTTCTGGGTTGCCTAATCCAATTATTAAATACATTTTGGCCTCCTAACAGAGGTCGGATGTCAAATATTAGAGGTCAGATTTTTAAGCATTCCTTCGAAGAAATTACTAAAATCCGACTTCCGACTTCCGATTTCCGACTTCCTTTTCTAACTTATATTCCCAAAAGTGACAGACTTCTCATTTGGAAACGTCCCCAATGGGAACTAGCTAATCAAACTCTTCAACTCTTCCTCACTAAATTCATATTTCTTATTACAAAATTGACACACTGTTTCTGCTTTTTTATCTTCTTCTATAATTTTTTCTAACTCTTCTTTTCCTATTGTTTGTAAACCTCTTGCCATTTTTTCTTTGTTACAACTACATTCATATCTTGGCTCTCTTTCTTCTTGTTTTAATATTTGTATATTTATATCTCCAGTTATGTCTTTTGCTATTTCTAATAAACTCATGTTTTCTTCTAGCATTTTACTTATTGGCATTGCCTCTTTTAGCCTATTTTCTAGAATGAATAATTCATCTTCTGTCGCATCGGGCAAACTACTAACTATAAAACCTCCTGCTTTTTTTACTCCATCTTTATTTACTAGAACTCCTAAAGCTACCGCTGTATTTTTTTGTTCTGATGTATAATAGTAATTTGCAAAGTCTTCTGCTATTTCTCCTGATACTAATTTTGACATTCCTATGTATGGTTCTCTTAAACCTATATCTTTTATTACATATAAGAAACCATCATTTCCTACTGCTTCTCCTACATTTAGTTTTCCATCTTCTCTTAATGGAACTTCTACTTGTGGGTTTGCTACATAACCTCTTACTCTTCCATCTGCTTCTGCTGTTACTGTTACCCCTCCTATTGGGCCATTTGCTCTTATTTGTAGTGTTACACTATCTTCTTGTGATTTGAAACCACTTGCCATAAGAGCTCCCATAGTTAATACTCTTCCAAGTGTTGCTGTTGCTACTGGGCTTAGGTCGTGCAGCTTTCTTGCTTCTTCTACTAAGTTTGTAGTTTCAACACATGTTATATTTATTTTTCCGTTATATGCTAAAAATTTTTGTATTTTATCCACTTTATTTCCTCCTTAATATTCTAAAATTGTTAAATTATAACATTGAATTTATTATTTAATATCTTCAATTACTTTCTTGAACATTTCTCTCCAATTTTCAAATGTTAGTGTATTTAAAGCTTCGTCAAAATCACACCATTTAATATTTGCAATTTCACTTTCTTGTATTATTATTTCTTCATTTTTCGGCATTGCTATATATAATACTGTAGTTTTATCTATTTCATCCCTTATAATGTAATTTAATTCATATCTTCTTTCTTTATCTATTTCAACTTCTAACCCTACTTCTTCTTTTACTTCTCTTAATGCTGTTTGGAGCTCACTTTCTCCTTCTTCCATATGACCTTTAGGAAATCCCCAAAAGTTTGTATTTTTTTCATATACTAATAGAACTTTTCTATTTTTTATAATAATACATCCACAACTTTTTTCTTTTCTTAATTTCATAATATCTCCTAATATCTTAATAATTTTATATTTATTACATTATTATAATAGCATAGTCTTTAATATTTATCAATTAATTTGGATATACTAACATTTTGATTCACTTTTTAATTAAATTATATATTTCTCATTTAACATATCTTTTTAATATTTCTTGTAGGAAATTCCATACTCCTGTTTTTTCTGTTAAATCTTCATAATTGTTTTTTATTCTATCTAATATTTCTTCTTTTGAAAAATATCTTATTTCTGAAACTTCTTCTTTTTGTAATTTTATTTTTGAAATATCTATATCTTTTGTTATTAAATAACATTCATTAAAATGTTTATTTATGATATCTCCTTTTTCATTTATAGATGTCGAACCTACTAAATATTTTATATCCTCATCTTTTATATTTAGTCCTAATTCTTCTGCACATTCCCTAATTAGTGCTTGCCTTCCAAATTCACCTCTATCTACATGACCTCCTACTGTTACATCCCACTTATTTGGCCATAGTCTTTTATTTTCACTTCTTTTTTGTAGTAGTACATTTCCTGATTTATCTATTATAAATGCATATACTGCCCTATGCCATAAACCTTTTTCATGGCATTCTTTTCTAGTTGCTATTTTTCCTGTAAATTCTCCATTTTCATTTAATACATCAAAATACTCTTCCATATGCTCTCCTTCTATTTATATAGCTCAACATTTTTTGAAATTTCATCTTCTACTTCTTGCATTGCAATTAATGTTTGTTCTAATAATTTATCTATTTCCCATCCTAACTCTTCAGCTCCGCGAGAAATTATATCTCTTGAGCAACCTGCTGCAAATTTTTTGTCTTTATATTTTTTCTTTAAGCTTTTTAATTCCATGTCTTTTGTACTTTGGGATGGTCTCATTTTTGCTGCTGCCCATATCAAACCTGTTAGTTCATCTGTTGCAAATAATATTTTTTCCATTTGATTATTTGGCTTTACATCAGAACAAATTCCATATCCATGACTACAAACTGCGTGTATTAACTCATCACTACAATTTATTTCTTTTAATAATTCTGGAGCTTTTTTGCAGTGTTCATCTGGATACATTTCATAATCTATATCATGTAATAATCCTGCTATCCCCCAAAAATTTTCATCTTCTTCATATTTTTTTGCAAAATATCTCATTACTTGTTCAACTGTTAATGCATGTCTAATATGAAACTCCTCTTTATTATATTTTTTTAATAATTTAATTGCACTTTCTTTATCCATTCTTATTCCTCCTTACTAATTAATAATTCTTTTATTTTCATTCTATTTTTTTCTTTCAATCAAATATAAATTTTTATTATCTACCAATACTTCTATTGGGTCATTATAGATTTTGCTTATTTGATTTAATGTTTCTACAAATGGATTAACTCCTTTCATAGCATTTGTTACTAATCTTTGAACTGATTTATCATTTCTCTTATTATTAAAATTATTTATTTTTTCACTTGATTCAATTAAAAACTGGTCAACTCCTCCTTTACTAATTAATGGTATTTTAGACACCACTTCACCTGCACCTTTAGTAACTCCTGCAATACCTTTTGTTAATACAGATTGTACAGAATTTTTAGTATAACTTTCAATTTCATTATAACACCCGCGTATATAACTCTTTATATTTCAGTATATACTCATCAATTTTACTTTTTACACTTTCTATATAATTCTTATCAAAATTACCTAATAGCATTACTTCTAAAAATGATGAAAATGAATGCAAATATAGTGATAACTGGTATTCTTTAAAGTTTTCATCTGCTTTTCTTATTTTTGAATTTATTTCTTGATCACTATGAATTGGTTCTTTTTTTGCTAACATAGATTGAATTAGGTCTCTGTATAATAAAATATTTTGTTCTGCATTTCTTTTTATATCTTGTACTAGAATATGTTTATTAGTTTTATATTTTTCATTATTGCAGTTAAATTTATAATTATTTAATACATCTATTAATGCATTCATGTTCCCACGAATATTTGCTTTTTCTTTTGATTTAATAAAATCTAACATCTCATTCTGTAAATTTTTAATATCATCTAATTTCTTTTCTATTGTCATTAACGCCATAGACGTAAATATCATTGTTGGGTCACATGCTAATGGTTTCATAATAGCTTGTCCTCCTCCAACTGCTCCTTCAGTTGTTTGAAGCGCACCAATAAAACCACCTTGAGCTTCAAACATTTTAAGTCCTTTTGTATTTACTCTATATATGCCACTCGTTCCTTCTACACCTTTTAATGATTGCATTGCCTCTACTAAAGGTTTTGCCGCAACACCTAATGCAGATAAATTTTCTATTGGATATTTCTCATATTTCACTTCTTTTAAAGATATTTCTGTAATTGTTGGTAATAACTCTACTTCCATTATTTCATTTGCCATCTTTTTTCTTAGTTCATGTTCTGCCATAAAAATCCCCCTAAATAAACTTTAAAATGTTTTCTTTTCTTATTGAATTAGATTTTCGTAGATTTTCAATTTGTTTATCATATAAGTCACACAATTTTTTTACTTGCTCTTCAGTTAAGTCTTCCTCTTTTATTTCTCCCTCACGATATCTTTTTTGCAGATTTATTAGCTGTGTTTCTTCGTTTTCTATTTTTGTTACATATTCTATAAATTTTTCTTTTTGAGTATCTATTTTTGATTCTGTAATATTAGTTTGTATACTAATACTATTACCTTGTTTCATTTTTGTAAAGAATTTTATAATTTTACTCCAAAAGCTCTCCCTTTTTATCTTTATTAGTGTCTGTTCTTTTTTATCTTTTTTCATGTATCTCCCTCTATTCTCTTATATCTTCTGTCTTTCCAAAAATCCCAATTCGTTTTTCTTCTATTAAAAGTTCTTCTGCTTCTTGCTCTAATTTTAATAATATATCTTCTCTTTTACTTAATGGTGTTTTTTCTTCTATGTTCTCTTTAAAATTATCTCCTATATATTCTTCTAACAATTGATCTTCTATTTCTTCAAAATCATACTGTTCATCATAATATTTATCATATTCTACCATATATTCCTCATCACTACCTATCCATTCTCTGCTCTCAAAAGTAGGCAATGTGTGGGCTATCTCTTTTATATATTTAATCTGATCTAATATTTGTGGAAGATGTTCATCTTTAAAATAGATTGTACAGGTTGTTTTATCGCACCCAGATATTATAAATTCTTCATCCATATATTCTTCATGTATATCTTCTATTTTTCTTGGCATTTTGTATTTCTCTGATACTATATTTGCCAAAACTTCCATATCTACTTCATTTTTTATACTGATATTATCCTCTATTTTTTCATCTCTTAATTTCGTTTCTATATTTAAGCTATTAATTTTTCCTTCTTTCCTAGTAAATGGTTGATATCTTGTATTAAGGTCTACTTGAAATTCTAAATCTGAGTCTGAACTTTCTTCTAGAACTTTATTTAAATTTTCTAGCTTTCTCTTTTCATCACTTGGAATAGTTTCCTTTTGTTCTACTGTCTTTTTAATAATGCTTTTAAATTTATCTGAATTTTCGCCACTCTTATTGTTAAAATAAACACCATACCTCATACCTAATATTATATTGCCATATAATTCTGTTGCTCTCTCATTATCTCCACTGTTTAGGCTAACTGTATAATTTTCTTTGTCTTGTAAAAACACTGCCATTAAATCAATTATCTTCGGACTTTTTAAGAATGATATATATGCATCTGTAACTTCTTCTGGTCTTTCATGATTTGCTTCAACTCCATCACAAGATGCAAATGGCTTATAACCCTTAGCATCTAAGTAATAAATTATATCTTCAAAATCTTTATCTATTCCACTTATTTTCATTTGCGTTTCCTCTCTTTCACCTGTTTCTTTACTTTTTACTTCTCCCTTTACCAATTGTATTATTTCTCTCGAAATATCTTCTGGTGTTTTCCCTTCTTCATATACTATCTTGGTCGCCAATTCATAATTGTATTATTTTTTACTTCATCTGGTAATTTTTTTATATCTTGAATAAATCTATTTGAGGCTGATACTGTTTTTCTTTTTTTCAAATATCATATTTTTCTCCTACACAATTTAATTTATTATTATAATAACACAGCTTTTAATATTTAGCAATTAATTTTATTTTTGAATTTTGTTATATATAAATAAATTAATATAGTAATAAATTTTAGGGTAATTGCTTCCGAAGAGCGGACGACTGATAGTCGCCCCTACAATGTTAAATTACTATTTTTACTATTTTCAATTACTATACTTTTAATTTTTTTCACAAAGTTATTGACAATTTAATATGATAGTATTATGATGTTACTATCATAAAGTTAATAAGTATATTTTAAAGGAGGAATTATTATGAATAATAAATTAGAATTAGTTGCGGATTTTTATGAATTTACTATGTCAAATGGTTATTTTGTTAAAAACATGAATAACAAACTAGCTTACTTTGATGTATTTTTTAGGAGAATACCAGACGAAGGTGGTTATGTTATAGCCTCTGGTTTGGAGCAAGTTATTAACTATATTAAAAATTTAAAATTTACAGAAGATGATATCGAATATTTGAGAAAACAAAATAAATTTTCAGAAGATTTTTTAGAGTATTTAAAAAACTTTAAATTTACAGGAGATGTTTGGGCTATTCCTGAAGGAACTATTGTATTTCCTAATGAAGCTCTGCTTACTGTTAGAGCTCCTATGATTCAGGCTCAAATTTTAGAAACAATGCTTTTACTTACTATTAATCATCAAAGCTTAATTGCTACTAAAACAAGTAGAATTGTAAACGCTGCAAAAGGCATTCCAGTTATGGAATTTGGTGCTAGGCGTGCTCATGGAATTGATGCTGCTGTTTCTGGTGCTAGAGCTTCTATTATTGGTGGAGCTATTGGAACTTCTTGCACGCTATCTGCCAAAGAGTTTGACGTTCCTGCAAGTGGTACTATGGCACATAGCTGGATTCAAAGTTTTGACTCTGAATATGAAGCCTTTAAAGCGTATGCTGAAATTTACCCTACTGATTGTACTCTTTTAATTGACACTTACAACACAATAGAAAGTGGACTTCCTAATGCTATTAAAGTATTTAATGAAGTATTAAAACCACAAGGAATTAGACCAAAAGCTGTAAGGTTAGATAGTGGTGATTTAGCTTATTTATCTAAAAAGGTTAGAAAAATATTAGACGAAAATGGTTATCCAGATTGCAAAATTTGTGCTACAAACTCTTTAGATGAATATTCTATAACATCTTTATTAGAGCAAGAAGCTAAAATTGATAGCTTTGGTGTAGGCGAAAACTTAATTACAGCTAAAAGTGAGCCTGTTTTTGGTGGAGTATATAAATTAGTTGCTATGGAAGAAGATGGCGTTATTACACCTAAAATTAAAGTAAGTGAAACAGCTATAAAAGTAACAAACCCTGGATACAAAAAAGTTTATCGTTTTTATGATAAAGATACAAAAAAAGCTTTAGCAGATGTTATAACTTTAGCAGATGAAGTAATTCCAAAAGATAACTACACAATATTCGACCCACAAAACCCTTGGAAAAAGAAAACACTTACAAATTATACAGTTAGAGCTTTACATGAGAAAATATTCGAAAACGGAAAATTAGTTTATAAAAACCCTACATTAAAAGAAATTGCAAAATATGCTAAAAAGGAACTTGATACTATGTGGGATGAAGTTAAAAGATTAGAAAAACCACATGAATACTATGTTGATTTATCTAAGGAATTATGGACACTTAAGAATAATATGCTTAATAATATTTACTTTTAAAAGATAAGCTCTCCTAAAAATTAATAAGGAGAGCTTGTTTTTTATTTATGCATAATAGTCAACACTTCTTAAATCTGTTTCTAATTTAGGAGTATTTCTAATTGCTTCTGAAATTCTATCTTCGTCATTATCATCATCCGCTTCGCTTTGTTTAGATACTTCATAATCTAAGTCAGAGTTTTCAAAAGCTCCATCTAAAATTTCTTTAAGTGTCTTCTTTTCTCTTGTTGGATTAATAAATGCTATTTTTCCCATGTTTCTTCCTCCTTCAAATAATTATTCTCTGGTTATTACACAACATACATATAGCTCATACGTTATATTCTATCATATATATTTGAAATAAGCAATAATAAATATTGCTAGTTATCCACTTTTTGTTATATTTCACAGCTAAATATATTTTTATCATGTTCCTAATATTTTACTTGTCTTATTCTTCAATTTATGATATTATATTTATGTAACTTTAATTTAGAAATTTACATATATAAGGAGACTAACTATTAAAAGTCAAGCCTTTTTATAAAAAATTTTAATTGGAAATTATCCCACGCCAAAAAGACCTCAAAAATACAAATTTTTTTGAAGTCAAAATAATATCAAAATAGAAATATTATTTTAATAAAGACGGATTAAAATCAATATCATTTTTCTCAAGTGAGTAAATTACTCTAATCAGTTTTTTACAAACATGAGACAAT
>JAAVYV010000083.1 GCA_022791325.1 Clostridia bacterium | reverse complement strand
CAAGTACAAGGCTTAGAAAATATCATCAGAATTGAAGCAGGAGCAAACCACTCAGTAGCCTTAAAATCAGATGGAACAGTATATGCTTGGGGTTACAACGCTTATGGTCAATTAGGTGATAATACAACCACAAGAAGAAGCTTACCAGTAGAAACAAGAAGAATAAGCAGTATAAAAGCAATTTCAGCAGGTAACCACTCTACCATGGCATTAGACACAGATGGAAATGTTTGGGTATGGGGACTAAATACTTCAGGACAATTAGGACTTGGAACAAAAACAAATGTTATTTTACCAACTAAACTAACCACTGCCCACAAGATTGCACAAGTAGAAATGGGTATTAATTATGGTATGGTAGTTACAGAAAATGGAGAAGTATATAGCTTTGGTGTCAATGATAGCGGACAACTTGGTATTGGAAACAAAACAAACCAAACTACACCAAAACAAGTATTACAAGAAAACAAAACACCATTAACCAATGTAGAATACGTAGCAGCAGGAACAAAACACGCAATAGCTAAAACTAAAAATGGTTTAGCTTATGGTTGGGGACTAGATACAAGTTATCAATTAGGAGACGACCAAACCACAAACAAATTAAATGCAGTACCAATTATTTATGCAGGTGGAGCAGATGAAATTACAGAAGTATTAGAAGTAGCAGCAGGAAACGCACACTCTATCCTTGTAAGAGAAGATGGAACTGTATGGACAGTGGGTAAAAACAACTATGGACAAATCGGAGACGAAACCACTATCAATAGAAAATCTTGGGTATGCATTAGTGAAATCAGAATCAAAGTCAAAGAAACTGCTATTACTATTAACGCAATTGGTGGAAAATATACACTAAGCCCAGTATTAGGAGTAGGTTTCAACTTATTATATAATGATGGAGCAGACGGAGACTTTGCTTACGCAAGTAAAGATACAACAACGGCTGACGTATCAGAAAAAGGTATTCTCTCAGGGTTAAAACGTGGTAAAACAAAAATCTGAATTACAGAAACCAATACACAAAAAACAATTTATTTATATGTTTATGTACTAGATGAAAAAGATGTTGCCTTCCCACAAATTGTTACAGGTGAAAGCACAACAGTAGCTTTAAAAGCAGATGGAACTGTTTGGACTTGGGGACAAAATGATAAAGGACAATTAGGACTTGGAGACACCAAAAACAGAATAGCACCTACAAAAGTAGAAATTGATAATGTTATCAAAATTGCAACAAGCGGAAACCATACTTTAGCATTAAAGAAAGATGGAACTGTATGGGCTTGGGGACAAGGTACAGCAGGACAATTAGGAACAGGCTTACTACAAAATTCAAATGTACCAGTACAAGTAAGGGACGAAACTGGTGTCAATGTATTAAGAGATGTCAAAGAAATTGCCACAGCAAATCAATTATCAATGGTAGTGACAAATGAAGGAAAAGTATATGCTTGGGGATTAGGAACATCAGGACAAATCGGAAATGGAGCAAAAAATAACCAAACAATGCCAACTAAGACTTTGGGACTATCTAATGTCACCAAAATTGCAGGTGGAAACCTATCATGCTATGCAATTACAGATGAAGGAGAAGCTTACGCTTGGGGATATAACAACAGAGGACAATTAGGAGATGGAACAAACACATTAAGAACACAACCAGTTAAAATACCAAACTTAGATGGAGTAATTGAAATTTCAGCATCTAACACAGAACAAGTTATTTCTCTAAAAGATGATGGAACTGTTTGGGGATGGGGATATAGTACCCTAGGAGCATTAACAGATGTTGGTGGCTCTACTCCAAAACAAATTGCTGGAAAATCAAGCAGAATGAAAGAAATCTCTGGTATTACAGCAGGATATTATGCAGGACTAGCAATTACAGATGAAGGAAAAGTCTTGAGTTGGGGAACAAATGGCTTTGGCGGACTTGGAAATGGAACATTAACCAATACCGCAGTACCTACAAATGTAATGGAAAATAGTACAAAAGAATTAGACCAGATTTTCATTATTGCAATGGGCAAAAATTATAGTGTATACGCAAAAGAAGATGGTAGTGTATGGGCAACAGGAGCAAATGAATATGGACAATTAGGAAATACATCAACTGTTAACTTGAGTATGCCAGAAAATATCAGCCAAGACTATATTGGTACAGACAAGTTAGAATTAACCTTCACCGAATTAAATGTAGAACAACCAATTAATGCAAGCTACAACTTCGGATTTAACTTATATAACAATGCAGCAGATGTTAAATTTACTTATACTTCTGATGACGAAACAATCGCAGCAGTTGGTGAAAATGGAATGGTTACTTCAAAAGGAGTTGGAAAAACATATATTACTATCACAGCAGGAGACTTAACAAGAAGATACGAGATAAATGTATTACAACCAGACGAAGTAGCTCCAATGGATGCACAAGGTGGTCTAAGACATACATTAGCCATCAAAACAAATGGAACTTTATGGGCATTTGGAGATAACAGCTATGGACAATTAGGAACAGGAGTAGTAGAAAGTGCAACCTATAACGAGCCACAAGAAGTAAAGCTACCAGAAAACGTAAAATTCACCAAAATTGCAGTAGGAAACAACCACAACTTAGCATTAGATACGAATGGAAATGTATATAGCTTTGGACTAAACGCAAACGGACAACTAGGAAATAACGCAAATACAAACAGCGGAGAATTAGTCAAAGTAGAAGGATTAAGCAACATTGTAAAAATTGCAGCTTACAAAAATATTAGTATGGCATTAAATAAAGACGGTGAACTATTCATATGGGGAGAAGGTTACTCAAAACAACCTGAAAAAGTAGAATTCCATTCAAAAGTCATTGATATGACAGGAAAAGTAATCCTATCAGAACAAGGAACAGTATGGAATATCAAGAACCTAAACGAAAAAACACCAACCTTACAAAATATTGTAGAAATCGCATCAGGAGATAGCCATACTCTAGCATTAAAAGCAGATGGAACCGTATATAGCTTTGGTGCTAATACCTATGGACAATTGGGAACAGGAAATACAAAAAATTCAGACACACCAGTTGCCATCACAGGCTTACCAAAAATTGAATCAGTGAAAGCAAACTTATACACCTCTTACTTATTAAGTAAAGATGGAGAAGTATATACTTTCGGAAGAAATACGACATCAAGCTTAGGACAAAACAGCAAAGACGCATATAACACAGTACCTACTAAGATAGATAGTAAAGATGTAGAAAGAATATCAGCAGGACAAAACTTTGGACTATATGTCAATAGCGAAGGTTTCGTGTACTCTTGGGGTACCAACGGTTACGGACAATTAGCACAAGAAGATCAAAAAGAAGTAATTACTCCTAGCGTAATTGGAACCGTAAAAATACAAACAGACAAAGACTATATTACTATCCAAGAAGGCGAAACAAAAGGCATTTCTGCAACCTTAAACAATACTTTCAATTTAAGAAAAGATGTTATCGCAAGCAGTGGATTTGTATTTGAAAGTATGAACACAGAGATTGCAACAACACAAGACATTAGAGTAACTGGTAACAAAGAAGGAATTACTCCTATCGTAATTTCTCACGAAGCATCTAGCAAAAAAGCAGCAATCTATGTAGAAGTATTAAGAGAAAATGCAAAATCAGTTATTGACCTAAAAGCTGGAACAGACTTTAGCTTAGCCTTAAAAGCAAATGGAACAATTTGGAGTTGGGGAGCAAATAACTATGGACAATTAGCTCTTGGCAATCTAGATAGTTATAACGAACCACAACAAATTGAAATAGATAGCAGAGTAAGACAAATTGCTACTGGAACAGACCATATTGTTGTATTAACAGAAGATGGAACCGCTTATACAGCAGGACGTAACACAAACGGACAATGTGGAAATGGTACAAGTGTAAATGTCAAAGAATTAACCCCTGTATTAAATGAAAATGGAAAACCATTAGAAAATATTGTAATGATATCAGCACACGGAAATACAACTTATCTATTAGACAACCAAGGAAGAGTATATGCTTGTGGCGCAGGATATAACAAATTAGCAACCAAAGTAGCAGACATACCAGAAATAGCAAAAATCAGTGGAAACTATGGAATTACAATGGAATCTAGAGTAGTTGACCTAAGTACAGGAAGCGAAGTACAAAACTTAGCAAATGTTATCAAAATTGCTCAAGGAGATAACCACACATTATTCTTAACAAAAGCAAAAACTGTATACGCTTTAGGAACAAACACAAATGGACAAGGCGGAATTGGTACAAAAACAAACATTATGGCACCTACACAAGTAAAAGACAATGTAGGAACTGGAATTTTAAGTAATGTAGTAGATATTGCTGCAGGAAAGAATTTCAGCATGGCAGTATTAAAAAATGGCACAGTTTATACTTGGGGTTCAAATGAAAATAAGAAACTAGGAATTGAAACAACCACAGACCAAATCTTACCTAGAAAAAATACGAATATCCAAAATGCTATTTTAGTTACCGCTGGAACCAACCATGCAGCTTATGTAGCAAATGACGGTAGAGTTTATGATTGGGGAAACGGAGAAAATGGAACTTTAGGAAATGGAGTAGATGCAAATTCAATTGTACCAGTACTAGTAGGTTCAGAAGAAGTAGTAGTAGACAATCACCATGTAACACTACATGTTGGAGAAGAAGCTACTATAAATGGCAATATCAAATCATTTAACTTAATTAATGATTTAAAACCAGAAGGATTAACCTATCAGTCAAATGACAAGGAAATCATTACAGTAGATAATACTGGAAAAATAACTGGTGTAAAAGAGGGAACAACCTCTATTACAGTGATACAAAACGGAACGGACAAACAATCTATTGTTCAAGTAACCGTGATTAGAGAAAATACAAAAGTTAACCCACAGGTTAAAACAACAAACTCAAGTAATGTTATCCTAAAAGCAGACGGAACTGTTTGGACTTATGGTGCGAACGAAAACGGAGAATTAGGAAACGGAAACAACGTAGCTTCTGATAACTTGAATCAAGTTGTATTTAATCCAGAAGTTAAAATAAGAGAAATTGCAGTAGGAGAAAATCATATCTTAGCACTAGACGAAAATGGCGCAGTATGGGCTTGGGGCTCAAATAGCTATTACCAATTAGGAAATAGTACAAATGCAAACAGCAACCAACCTATCAAAGTAGAACTAGAAAGTAAAGTGGTAAAAATAGCAGCAGGATATAATAGCTCTTATGCAATTACAGAAGATAACAGCCTAATCGCTTGGGGATTAAATACAGACGGACAACTAGGATTAGGAAACTATGATAACAAATTACTACCTACAAAAGTTAGAACCTTGAAAAATGTATTAGATGTTCAAGCTGGAAAATCACATGCCATTGTATTAAACACAGACGGAACACTATATACTACTGGAAATAACAGTTTAGGAAGCTTAGCAAGTGATGACTATAAGAGAAATACTTTCAAAGTAGTAGAAAATGTAAGCAACATTGCCTATATCGAAGCAGGAGAATACCATAATATCGCTCTTAGTACAAAAGGCGAAGCATACGTTTGGGGTTATAACGTATATGGACAATTAGGTACAGGAGATACTAGCACAATCAACAAACCTGCTAAAATTGATATCGCAAATGTAAAACAAGTAGCTGCTGGAAAGTCAAACTCTAGCTTACTAACCAAAGACGGAAAACTATATAGTACAGGATTAAACAGTTTAGGACAATTAGGAACAACAAGTAGTTCTAACCAAGTAACATTTACATTAGTTGACACAATAGAAAATGTATATGGAATTGGAACAGGAAACACCTATGAAATGGCAATTAAGAATGACGGTAGTGTATGGGCTTGGGGCGACTATTACCACGGTACAAATGCGATTAGAACAAAATCTAAGAGCAGAATACCTACACAAATTGGTATACAAAACTTCTACCTTGTAGAAAATGATGTCGCAATCAATAAAGATACAAGCAAACAGCTACAAGTCAACCCACAATTTGAATTCAATGTGTTTGAAGCAAATACATTAGAGAATAACTTTAGCTATACTTCATTAAATGAAGATATCGCAACAGTTGACGAAAACGGAAATGTAACAGGTAAAAAAGTAGGAACAACTTGGGTAAAAGTTATTGAAAATGCAAGCAAAGCAGAACAAATTGCTATCATTAGAGTAATTGAACCAGGAAACCAAGTAGCACCAAAAGTAGCAGGAGGAATTGATTATGCAGTTGTATTAAAAGCAGATGGAAGCATATGGAGTTTTGGTTATAACTCAAATGGACAATTAGGAGATTCTAGCTTCGTAGCATCAAAAGTTCCAAAGGAAATCAATATCCTAAAATCTTATACAGACATCGCAGCAGGAGATAACTTTACATTAATTCTAAAAAATGATGGAACTGTATGGAGTGTAGGAGATAACCAATATGGACAATTAGGTTTAGGAGATAGAACTTCATGTCAAACACCAACCGTGATACCAAACTTAGAAAATGTAGTCAAAATTTCCGCAGGAAGCAAACATAGTATAGCCTTAACAAAATACGGAGAAGTATATACTTGGGGTGCAAATACAAACGGTAAATTAGGAATTGGAAATACTGATACACAAGATGTACCAGTCAAAGTAGAAATTCCAGGGGCAAATATTATCGATGTAGCAGCAGGAGAAGAATATATTGTCTTAGTAGATAGTAATGGAACCATCTATGTCAGCGGAAAAATAGCAGGAATGGATACCAAAGTTCCAGTGGCAGTAAGTGGAATTACAAATGCAACCAAGGTCGCTGCTGGTCAAGACTTAATCGTACTTACCAAAGATGGAAATGTGATGAAAGTTGGGGAACAAATCACAATTCTATATGGTAACAAAGATGCAGTCGATATCGCAGCAAAAGGAACTAACTATATGGTATTAAACAACTCTGGAAAACTATTTGACGGAAACGCAAGTGCAAACGGAGAAATTGGAAATGTCCTAGCAATTGGAAGCGGTATGAAAGACACATACTATATCGCAACTAGCGGTTTAGTATATGCTAGAGGTGAAAACCAATATGGTTCACTTGGAAATGATACAACCGAAAACTCTGATACCTATACATTAGTAGGAACACATAGCTTTAATGTAGACCCATCCAGTGTCCTAATGAGTGTAAATGATGTCAAAGATTTAAAGATTAGTTCACAAAGATACAATGTATTAAAACAAGATGACAGAACAATCAATGATTTCGACTGGACATCTAATGACACGGATATTGTTACAGTAGAAGAGGCAGCTAAAATCAAGGCAATAGCAGAAGGTGAAACAACACTTACTGTTACACAAAAAGATACAGGAGCAACTGTAGATGTTATGGTAGTTGTAGAACCATTAGAAGCACAAAGACTAGAAAAATTAGCTGTTAATGATGTGGATGCTAAAGTATCTGGAACTAAGAAATATGAAGTAACTATCGCAACAGATGAAAATACAGGAAACTTAGTTATCCAGACAAAAGATAAAACAGACAAAATCAGTATTGATGGTGGAAATACTTGGTTTGACAATGGAAGCCTAACACAAGTTGTTAGCTTACCAATGCCAGTTACTCAGATACCAATTCAAGTACAAACAACCAATGGAACGATATTTGATTACATCTTAGATGTTATCAAACAATCAACTATTGCAACTTTAGATAGCTTGACAGTAAATGGTGAAGAAGCAACTGCGGTAAATGCAACCAATTACTCTATCATTGTAGAAGATATTGATAGTGCCACAGTAAAAGCAATCACAACACATAGCCAAGCAAAAGTTGGCATTGATAGTAATACAGTAACTGTACATGAAGCAACAGAAGACTTATCACTAACAGATACTTTAATTAGAACAGTACCAATTCAAGTAATTGCTGAAAGTGGAAAAGAAATTAACTATGTGTTAACAATCTACAAAAAATCAGCAGTCACAGAATTAGAAAGCTTAACAGTAGATGGTCAAGACGCAACAAAAACAAACTTCTTAAATTACAGCTTTGTTGTAGAAAAAGACGCCACAGAGGCAACAATCAAAGCAGTAGCCCTATATGATTTAGCAAATGTTAATATTAATAACTTAGGAGCAGAAGTAAAAGAAACAACAAGAAAGATTACTCTAACTGGAGATGTAACTACTGTAAAAATTAAAGTAGGATATGGTGAAGCAGAAAAAGAATATACTTTAACGATTACCAAAAAAGTAGATGGTTCTGACTTAGCAGAATTATTCGTTAATGGTGAAAAAGCAACTAAAGTAAGTGACAATAGTTATGAAGCAGTTGTAGCAAGCAACAGCACAAATGCAGAAGTACTCGCAATTGCAGCAATCAATACAAGTTTAGTCCAAATTGGTAGCAACACACAAGAAACAGGAAAATCACAAGTAACAGTAGCTACCCCAGACAATACGAATGTTTACACAATTACGATTACTGATAGCAAAGATGTTAGCAAAACTGAAACATACACATTAACCATTAAAAAGCCATCCACAGATAATAGCCTAAAATATATTAGAATTTCAAATAGCGAAATGTCAGTAGACGCTGTTAGAGATGCAGGAACAGACATTTATAGAGCAAAAATCAATGAAAAATATGAAAACTTAAGTATTCTTGCAGTTGCTAATTATGAATTAGCAGAAGTAGCAATTGAAACTAACAGTTATCAAATAAAACAAGATACATTAAGTTATGTATTTAGCAATGATACAGCTACCTTACAAGTAAAGGTAAAACCACAAGAAGGAGAAGAAAAAGTATATACTTTAATTCTCGAAAAACAATCTAGTGATACTACCTTAGAATATGTTAAAGTAGAAGGTGCAGAAGCCGTTAAGAGTGCAGAAAAAGAAGATACTTATGAAATCACTTTAACACAAAAAGCAGAAAATGTAACAGTAGAAGCTAAAACAACAAATGAATCAGCAGAAGTAGCATTAAATAATGTTGTTTATGAACTACAAATAATGGCTAAAACAATCGCTATGGACGCCAAAGAAATTACTGTTAAAATCAATGTAAAAGCAGAAGATGGTACAACCAAAACATATAACTTAATCATTCATGACGTACCAGACAATACAAAACTATTGGAAGTTTCAGTAAATGGCGTAAAAGCTACTTTAGAACAATATTCAAATAAATATATTGTAAGAGTACCAAGTAGTTTAACTACTTATGATATAACAGCTAAAACAGAAGACAGTCTAGCAACTGTTCAAATTGAAAATAACGCAGTAGAAACTGCACAAACAACACAAACAGTTAACAAAGCAGACACAGCACCTACAAAAGTAACAATTCATGTAACTGCACAAGACAAAGAAAGCAAAGAAAACTACGCATTAGAAATCTATCCAAGGTCAACAGATGATAGCTTAGCATACTTAAAAGTAGATGGAAACTTCGTAGATGCATCAGAGGATGGACAATACTATGTCAAAGTAATCAATTCTACTACAAGTGTAAATCTTGAAGCAAAAGCAGGAGAAGAACATGCTGTTGTTGGAATTGATGAAGCGGGTACAGCAAATATTGTAACAAAAGTAGGAACCTTAACTGGAGACACTACTGTATTTGATATTATTGTCACAGCAGAGGACGGAAACACAAAGACTTACAAGCTAAATGTAGCAAAATTATCAAATGACACAAGCTTAGTAGGAATTTATGTAGACGGAAATGAAGTGTTACCAGTAGACGGAAAATATGTAGCAAAAATTGGAAATAACGTATCAGCTGTAGTCAAAGCAATTAGTACAAATCCAGATGCTACTGTATCAGTTGATGGAAACACAGATGCTCTAAAAGAAAATCAAGAGACAGTAGATGTCAATGAAGAAGAAAAGACAATTGAAATTACAGTAACAGCACCAGATGGAACAAAGAAAATCTATCCACTAACCTTACAAAGAAATTCAACAGATAATACTTTATTATCTATTTCTGGAAAGGATGTAGCAGAAGACGCAGTAGTTCAAACTTCTGAAAACACTTACCAAATGGTAGTATCCAATGAATTAACAAAGCTAGAATTAACTGCAATTACTTCAAGTGAAGTAGCAGAAGTAAAAATAGCTGATAATACTTATGAAATTCATACACAAACAAAAGAAGTGAACTTACCAAATGATACAACACAAGTTGTTATCACAGTAAAAGCCGAAAGTGGAGAAGAAAAACAATATACTGTAACGATTATCAAGAAATATGTTTTAACAATTGATAGTATTACAGTAGATGGAGTAGAAGCTGAAAAACAAGAAGACGGAACCTATATTGCTTGGGTAGATCCTGATAATACACAAAGCCAAGTAGTTGTTACCCCAACTTCAAGTAAGGTAAATGTAAAAGTCGGAACAACCGTAGACAATATCGGAACCACAACTTACAGTGTTACTACTCAAGAAGAAGAAACAATTAGTAAAATAATTGTCAAATCACCAATCGAAGAAGAACAAGTAGAATATACTTTGAAGATTATGAAAAAATCTCAAGACACTTCTTTGGAATATGTCAAAGTAGACAGTCAAGTAGGAACAGAAGAAGATGACGGAAGTTATACAGTTAAAGTGCCAGTACAAGATGATAGTTATACAATGGAAGTAAAAACTTCTAACCAATATGCTCAAGTTAAAATAGAGAATAACGAATTTGCATTGGGAACAGATAGTTATACTTTAGATTTAACAGGAGTAAATGGTAAGACAGTAACTGTCACAGTAAAAGCACAAGACGGAACTTTGAAAACATATACAGTCAATGTACAAAAAGTATCTAGTGATAATACGCTTCAAACTGTTAAAGTAAACAATGTAGAAATTACAGAGGTAGACGGAATTTATAGAGCCTTTATCAAAGAAGATGCAACATCTGCTAACTTGTATGTAGAAACTACACATAGTGGTGCTACTATCAAATTAGATGAAGATGACGAAAAGGTACATACTGTTACAAAAGAAATCACAATGGACCAATCAGAAAAGACTATTGCAATGAAGGTAACAGCAGAAGACGGAAGCGTAAAACAATATAGTGTTGTTATTGCAAAAGAATCTTCTGATATTGAAATCCAAAGTGTCAAAGTAGACGATAAAAGTGCAATTGTCGTAGATGAAAATACTTACTACATTACAGCGCTACCTGGAGCAACAGAAGTTGAAGTAGAAGTAATAGCAGCTAATCAATATGCTGGGGTACAAATTAATGGAAGCAATAAAGCAACTGGTAAAAATACTGTTAAAGTAACATTACCAGCTAACCAAAAAGTAGTACCTGTGCCAATTGTCATTACTGCACAAAATGGAAAAGATACCAAAACGTATACTTTAAATATTGAGCAAGTATCAAATAATACGAATATTGCAAAAATAACTGTAGACGGAAGTATTGTTACTACTTATGACAAAGAAACAAAAACATATACATATATTGTAGACTACTCTGTAGATGAAGCAAGCGTATATGTAGAAACAGAAAATGCAGAAGCAACAGTCAGAGTAGACGCGGGAGCATTTAATAAACATACTACAACTGAAACTGTATCAACAGCAGCAGAAACAAACACTATTGCCATTACAGTCGTAGCAGAAGATGGCACAATCGAAAATAGAAACTTAATCATTAAGAAACTATCTAAAGATGCGTCTATCTTAAAACTATTTGTAAATGAAGTAGAGATTGTTGCAAATGAGGACGGAAGCTATACAGCAGAAGTTTTAGAAAGTGTTGATAAAGCTAACGTAAGAATTAAAACAACTAACAAAGATGCTCAAATCTTATTAGATGGAGAAGCATTAGAGAATAAGGGAGAAGGAACAAAAGAATACAGTACAGAAGGTACAAGAAAGATAACTGTTCCAATTAAAATCATAGCAGAAGATGGTGTTACAACAAAAGAAACTACTTTAACAATTAACATTATTTCAGATAACAAAAACTTAGAATATGTAAAAGTAAATTCAGCTATTGTAACCGATTATGATGAAGAAACAGCTACATACAAGGCATTTATACCAGCTACTAGTACATCAGCTGCTATTGAAGTAAAAGCTATCAGCCCTTATGCTACTTTAAACATTGACGGAAACACAGCTACACAAGTAATTACATACACAGCTACCACAGAAAATGATATTACTTATGTATATGTAGAAGTCATTGCAGAAGATGATAGTGTAAAAACTTATACAATCCTATTACAAAAGGAATCTACTGATAATACATTAAAAGACTTATACAAAGACGGAGTTCAAGTAGACCCAGAAGAGGATGAAAACTATATCATCAATGTACCAGAAGATACTGTTGACTTGACATTAAGAGCAGTAGCCAATAACGAATATGCAACAGTAGCAATTGGTAGTGAAACAGCAGAACAAACAGAAACAACTAGAAAAGTTACTTTATCATCTGGTAAAACAACAGTAGTTAATATTACAGTAACAGCACAAGATAAATCAACTAGAGTATATACAGTAACTATTAACAAAGTATCAGATAATAATAACTTAGAATATGTCAAAGTAAACAATGTACAAATAACTGACTACGATAGCGAAACTAAGACATATCAAGCATTTGTACCAGCAGGAGCAACAAGCGCTACGCTTGAAATCCAGTCTGAAAATTCTTATGCAACAATTGAAGTATTAGAAATCATAGGAACACATAATGTAAATACCACGGTAGCTATAGATGAGGAGGAAACTCTACTATCTGTTATTGTTACAAGTGAAACAGGAGAAGAAGAAACTTACTATGTTAAGTTAATCAGAATCTCAACAGACAATACCATTAAAGAAATCTATGTAAATGGTATATTGATACAAAAAGATGAAAATGGTCAATACATCGCAGAAGTCGCAGAAAATAGCGCTTTGGCTAAAGTCAAAGTGGTAGCAAACAATAAATATGCAACTGTTCAAATAGCAAATGGGGAAGCTAGAACAGAAGTAAGCGAAGAAACAGTAACGCTATCATCAGACAAAATCACCAATGTGGAAATTGATGTTACTTCACAAAGT
The DNA here is from genome assembly GCA_022791325.1 of Clostridia bacterium. Lineage (GTDB taxonomy): Bacteria > Bacillota > Clostridia > TANB77 > CAG-508 > UMGS1663. The sequence goes on along the minus strand of JAAVYV010000083.1, from coordinate 1,203 downwards.
GGGGCAGTTCTACAAGAAACCTTAATCATCAAGAAAGTATCAGACGATACAGGAATTAACACAGTTTTAGTCAATGGTATTGAATGTAAAAACTATGAAGAAGATACTAAAACTTATACAGCATATATTGGAGCAAATGTTGACGAATCAGAAGTAGCAGTTATGGCAAATAGCCAAGGGGCAACCGTTACTTTAGAGGATGTAACAGGAACAGGCTCAGCTACTAAAACAGTTACAACAACAGCACAAACAACAAGATTAACAGCTACTGTTCAATCAGAAACAGGTAAAACAACAAAATACACTATCCTTATTGTAAAAGAGTCAGCAGATGCCACAGTAGAACTTGTAAAAGTAAATGACAAAGAAGTACAAGCACCTTATGATGTAACTATTAAGAAATTAGACAAAACAGCAAAAATCTATGTAAAAGCAACAAATAGCAATGCTATGGTAAAAATAGCCGATGAGCAAGCTGAAGTTGGAGTGTCAGAGGTAACTTTAGATATTCCATTAGACCAAGACACAATTGTTGTACCAGTAGTTATAACAGCACAAAATGGTGTAGACAAAGAAACATATAATATTACATTAAGAAGAATCAGCAACAACACAGGAATTAAGCAAATACTATTCAATGGGGAAGACGTAGATTTAACTACATTTGAACATATTGTGAAAAATGTAAATGAATCAAGTATTGTTATCATTCCTGAAGATGAAAACGCAACTGTAAAATTAGATGAAACTTTATCAGCTACAAACAACAATACATGGAAGGTAAATACAGCTACTACGACTATTAGGGGAATTACAGTCATTGCACCAGATGGAACTGAAAAAGAGTACGCCTTAACATTAATTAAGAAAGTAACAATTTCAGGAACTATCACAGATGCTAATATCATGGATAAACATATTGCCACAGTGGTTGTTTACCAAACAGACGACACTAGAAAAGAAAGCACAAAAACAGACCTAAACGGAATTGTTCTAGACGAAACCGTAGGAACTGTTCAAACAAACGTAAGGGAAATCATCGCTGAGGTAGAAACAAAAGAAGACGGAAGCTTCGAAATCGTGTTAGAACCAGGTGAATATGATGTAGTATTCTTAAAACCAGGATATTTAACACATAGAATTACTCATATTGACATTTCTAAAGGAAAAGGTGCAGAATTAGAAACAGTAAAAATGTTAGCT
>JAAVYV010000023.1 GCA_022791325.1 Clostridia bacterium | reverse complement strand
TTTGTTAGGTGTTTTTCTTTACATACGTTTATTGCTATGTCTTCGTTTCTTGAGTTTATTCCTACTATCATTCCTTCATATACGTCTACTCCTGCTCCTATTAGTAGTTCTCCTCTTTCTTGTGCATTGTATAAACCATATGTTACACTTGTACCTTGTTCCCATGCTACTAGTACTCCTCTTGTTCTTGCTTGTATGTCTCCTTTGAATGGCTCGTAGCAGTCGAATATTGAGTTCATTGTTCCTTCACCTTTTGTGTCTGTTAGGAATTCTGTTCTATATCCTATTAGTCCACGTGCTGGTATTTTGAATTCTACTTTTGTGTGTCCTGCTTCTGCTGGTTCCATATTTGTCATTTCACCTTTACGTCTTCCTAATTTTTCTATTACTGTTCCTATTGATTCATCTGGTACATTTACTACTAGTCTTTCTACTGGCTCACATTTTACTCCATCTATTTCTTTGAATATAACTTTTGGACGTGATACTAATAGTTCAAATCCTTCTCTTCTCATTGTTTCTATTAATACTGATAAATGTAGTTCTCCACGTCCACATACTTCAAAGCTATCTGCTGAGTCTGTTTCTTTTACGCGTAATGATACGTTTCTTTCTAGTTCTTTGAATAATCTATCTCTAATATGACGTGATGTTATGAATTCTCCTTCTTTTCCTGCAAATGGTCCGTTGTTTACACTAAATGTCATTGATACTGTTGGTTCATCTATGTCTACAAATGGTATCTTTTCTGGGTTATTTAAGTCACATATTGTGTCTCCTATGTTTATGTCTGCTACTCCTGATAGTGAAACTATATCTCCTGCTTGTGCTTCTTCTACTTCTGTTCTCTTTAAACCTTGATATGTGAATAGTTTTGCTACTTTTCCTTGTGCATTTTTTTCGGCTTTGCATATTGCTATTGGCATTCCTGCTTTTATTGTGCCACGTTCTATTCTTCCTACTGCTATTCTTCCTAGGTAGTCATCATAGTCTATATTTGAAACTAGCATTTGTGCTGGTCCATCTATTTCGCATTTTGGTGCATCTATATATTTTACTATTGTATCAAATATACAGTTTACATTGTCACTTTCTTCTTCTAGGCTCATTTTCGCTATTCCATTTTTGGCTGATGCATATATTACTGGGAAGTCTAATTGGTCATCATTTGCATCTAATTCTATGAATAGTTCTAGTACTTTATCTACCACTTTTGCTGGTTCTGAACCTGGTCTATCTATTTTGTTTATTACTACTATTGGTTTTAAGTTTAGTGCTAATGATTTTTTTAGTACTTCTCTTGTTTGAGGCATTGGCCCTTCAAATGCATCTACTAATAGTACTACTCCATCTACTGTTTTTAGTACACGTTCTACTTCTCCTCCAAAGTCTGCATGTCCTGGTGTATCTACTATATTTATTTTTATTCCATTATACATTACTGATGTGTTTTTTGAAAGAATTGTTATTCCTCTTTCTTTTTCTAGGTCGTTTGAGTCCATTACTCTTTCCACAACTTGTTCATTTTCTCTAAATACATGGCTTTGACGAAGTAAGCAGTCTACTAATGTAGTTTTTCCATGGTCTACGTGTGCGATTATTGCTATGTTTCTTATATTTTCATTTTTCATTTTTATTTTTCCCCTTTCAAATTCGAAGAATTTGTATTCTTCACTATTCATTCTTCACTTTTTACTATATTTATTTTTCTCATTATTATCGGGCAGACTTTAAGTGCCTGCCCCTTTCATAATTATTCACTATTCATTATTCACTATTCATTATTCATTTAATCAATTAAGCAATTTCTTCGAAGTGCGGACGATTGATAATCGCCCCTACAATTATTTTATGTTCTTTCTATATATTGTAGTTACACGGGTCGCCCAAAGTGCGACTCCTACAATTTTTTTTATAGCATTGCATAAATTTTTAGTTTTTATATTTCTTCTTTATATTCGTTAGATGTTCCTTCTAATTCTTTTATAGAAAGTTCTATTTTTTCGTTTTCCTTATCTAAATCTATAATTTTTGCATTTACGTGTTGTCCTAATTTTATTTCTTCTTCTGGTTTTGCTAATTTTCTTTCTGCTATTTGTGATATATGTACTAATCCTTCTATCCCTGGTTCTAGTTCTACAAATGCTCCAAATGGCATTATTTTTACTACTTTTACTTTTACTACATCATTTATGTGATATTTTGCCTCAATATTATTCCAAGGGTTTTGGCCCTTTTCTCCATAAGAAAGTTTTATTCTTCTATTTTCTTTATCTAAATCTTTTATTGTTACTTCTATTTTTTGACCTTGCTTTAATATTTCATTTACATTTGCATTTCTTTCCCATGATATTTCTGATACATGTAGAAGACCTTGTACTATTCCATTTAAGTCTACAAATGCTCCATAAGAGCTTATACTTGCTACTGTTCCTTCATATTTTTTTCCTACTTCTACATTATTCCAAAATTCTGCTTGCTTTGCATTTTTTACTTCATCTAATACATTCTTAATTGAACCTATTATTTTATTTAATTTTTCATCATATTCAGTTACTCTAAATTTTACAGTTTGACCTTGTAATTTTGAAACATCTTCTCCTCTTGGAATTCCTGACAAAGAAAGTGGTATAAATATCCTTTTATTATATGCTTCTACTATTATACCTTTATCATTTATTTCTTTTACTTTTTCTTCAAATATTTCATTGTTTTTTATTTTATTTTCTAGTTCTTTTCTTCCTTCTCTTTGTTTTACCCTTTTATATGATAAAACTACATTTCCTAACCCATCATTTTGTTTTAGAACATCAGCTGTTATTGTATCTCCTACTTTAAATTCATCTTTAGGATTTTTTGTTTCATCATCACTATATTCCTTTTTTGTTATTATTCCATCTGCTTTATAGTGAATATCAACAAAAATTTCTCCTTGTTCTGTAATACTAATAATTTTACCTGTTACAGTTTTTTCTAATTTTGTTTCTTTTAAAGATTCATTATATAATTCTTCAAAAGATAATTCTTTTTCATTTTCCATATTTTCACCTTACTTATAACTTTATATTTTTTATATAATATATAAATATACTTTTTAACTATTTTATTATAATTTAACAAGCTTAATTTGTCAACATAAATTAACAAAAAAGTAGAAAAGTCTAGTGTCTTTGTTATCTAAATACTTATTCTTTAAAAAGTTTCTCTACTTTACTATAATATAAAAATACACAATAGGAAAAACTACTGTGTATTTTTATATTATAAATTTTATTGCATTTTACTTTATCTCAAAATATTTTTCCTTACTAATTATTTGTTCTACTCTATTCTATTGTTTATCTCCTTCTACAACACCATGTTGTTTTACATCCATTTGTGTCCCTTACATTTATTGTTGCTATTTCATTATTACTGCTACTACTGCATCCGCAATTACAATTATTATTTGAGTTATTTAAAATCCTTGCTACTCTACATGCTATGTTTTGTGCATCTTCATTTGATAAAGCACTAGTATTGTTTCTATTATTCTCTTGGCAACAATTAATATTGCATTCTTTTCTTCTACACTTACTAAAGAAAAACTCTGCTATTAAAGCTGTTATATATGCAAGTATTGTATATATTATTACAAATACTAATGCTGATGCATTAAATACTGCAAATGCTATTATTAAGTATATAGCAAAAAAAGTTGCCGCTGTAAGTATTGGGCATCTTAGTATCTTTTCTAATACAATGCTTAAAATTATTGTCGCTATAGGAAGTGCAAAAAATATTAATAGTGTATTCATACTTATCTCTCCTTATATTATATGTTCTATTGTATTGTATGCATTTTTGTTTTTTTTGGTGCTCCTATTGTCATATAAATGCTTAAGAAGGAGTTGTAAATTTTATGTAACCACTTGTCATTTTTTGTAAAATATTGTATAATAATAGTATACTATTGTTGTTTCTTTGAATAAGGAGGTATTTACTATGGGTTATTATGCAAAAGCACTTGCTACCAATTCTTCGCAGAGCTCTGATTTCACTAATGAAATTCGCAGAATCCGTGACAATGAGTCACAAGTTCGGAACCCAGAGGCACGTAAAATGATTAAGATGCTTATGCAGCAGAAACAGGAAATTATTTTGAAGACTTCTGAAAAGCTTTCTGCTCTGCAGAAGCAACTTGAAGCTGATCCTCTCATGGAAGACCAAAAAACGCAGCTGATGGTGAAGAACCTGCAAAGGCATCTTGATAAAGCTTATAGTTATGCTACAAAGTAGTTACTGCTTACATCATTTGCCTCAAAGAAAAAAGCCAGATATCTAATGATATCTGGTTTCTTTATTATTAATATTCTACTTTTACTAAATACAATGCATGTGGAGGAAGTGTTTTCCCTGCTCTAGTTCTGTCTTTCGATTCTATTATTGATGTTATTTCTTCTGGCTTTATTTTTCCCAAACCTACATCTACTAATGTTCCTACTATTATTCTTACCATGTTGTATAAAAAACCATTTCCTGTAAGTTCTATTCCTATTCTTTCCCCTTCTTCAATTATATTAGTCTTATATATTTTCCTAACACTACTTTTACTACTTGTTCCGCTTGCTTTAAAGCCTTTGAAGTCATGTTCCCCTTCAAAGTATTTTATTGCTTTTTTCATCTCTTCTATATTTAACTTTATTGGTACATAATATTCTAAGTTTCTATATATTGCTGAACCTTGATTACCATTATTTATTATGTACCTATATGTTTTTTGCTTACAGTTATATCTACTATGAAACCTATCTTCTACTTCTTCTGCTTTTTGTATTCTTATTGATTTTTTTAATTTTGAGTTTATAGCAATAGCAAATTTTTCTGTAGGTAAGTTACTATTAGTTTTAAAATTAGCAACTTGTCCAATAGCATGTACACCAGCATCTGTTCTTCCAGATGCTGTTAAGTCTACCTGCTCTCCTGTAATTAGTTCTATTGCTCTTTCTATTTCTCCTTGAATGTTTAATTTAGTTGGTTGCTTTTGCCAACCGGTTAAAATCTTTTCCATCATATTCTATTGTTAATTTTATATTTCTCATATTTGACCCATCCTTTTTAGTGTAGTTAATTTAGATAACATTGTAGGGGCGACTATTAGTCGTCCGTGCTTCAACGAAATTACCCTATAAATATTATATTTTAGCAATTTCTTCGAAGAGCGGACGGCTAATAGCCGCCCCTACAATTATTTCTTTGTTTTAAATTTTGACTTTAATTTATTTAGTTTATCACTCTTTATCTTTTTTTCATCTACTAGCCTATTTGTTATTATATTTTTTATTAATATCTTTTTAAGTACTTCCTCTGTAACATCAGCTATTAGTGTTCCATCTTTTGCTATTGATATTTTTCCTGTTTCTTCTGATACAACAACTACTATACTATCAGTTTCCTTCGATATTCCTATGGCTGCTCTATGCCTTGTTCCTAATTTTCTGGCTGTTTGCTTATCATTCACTAATGGCAAAATACAGGCTGCTGCTTTTATTTTATTATTACTTATTACTACTGCTCCATCATGAAGTGGTGTTTTTGGCTCAAATATATTTACTAATAGTTGTGGAGATATTTCTGCATTTATTTCTATTCCAGTTTCTGCTATATCTCCTATTTTTATATCTCTTTCTATTACTATTAGTGCTCCCGTTTTTGCTTTAGAAAGTTCTAATACTGCTATTACTATTTTGTATATATCTTCTTTTGTTTTGGTTATTATATCTTTATCCATACCAAAAAATTTAGTAAACTTATTTGTTCCTAATTGTTCTAAAGCTCTTCTTAGTTCTGGTTGGAATATTACTATCATTACTATTACTCCATATGTCATTACTGATGTTAGTATATAGTGCAATATGTCTAGGTGTATCCAACCACTCACTGCTGTTAATATTATAAGTAGAGCAATTCCTTTTATTAATTGCCATACTCTTGAGTTTTTAGTGGTTTTTAGTAATTTATATATTAAAAATATTACAATAGTTAAATCTAATATTAAAGAGATTATTCTTAATGGATTTTGACTTAAATTTTGTATATAATTTATTATATTAATTTGCCAAAAATCACTAATTGCTGTATAAAAATTATCTTTCATACTTTATTTCCTTTCAAATATTATACTAAATAATATATTAATGTTGCTGCCACACTAAGTATCATAAGCCCTGCTAGTATAACTGCCATTATTCTTACAAATAATTTACTTTTATCTATTTTATTCTTTTTTGACATTTTTTGTCCTCCTTTGTAAAATGTTTGTGTAATTATAATATCATATTTTATTTGTGGTTTCAATGTTTTAATTTAACAAAATTTAATATTTATATTTTGGTATTATAATTAATAATTCAAAAGATTATTTTTATAACTGTAGGGGCGTTTTGCCTTCTGCGAACTGCTTAAATAAATATATATTTTTTAGGGTAATTCCTTCGAAGAACGGGTCTCCCATGGGTGCGACCCCTACAAATATATTTTAATATTATCTATAAACTTTAATTAGTAATTTTCATATATAGATATTTCTAAAATTTCCTTTAATCTTTCATCTTGTTTAGTTAAATACAAATATCCAATTAATGCTTCAAATGCTGTTGCATATTTGTAATCTGCAAGTTCTGCATTTTTTGGTATATGATGTGCTTCTGCATTTCTTCCTCTTCTTACTATTTCTTTTTCTTCTTCAGTTAATTTTTCATATATTTTCTGCAGAGTTTCTGCTTGGGCTTTTGCTTTTACATATTTTATTGTTTCTATGTGTAACCTATGAGGATCTAAGTTTGTTTTACTTACTAAATTCATTCTTATAAATAGTTCATATACACAGTCTCCTATATATGCCCATACTAAAGGTTTCATTAACTTTACTTCTTCTACTTTTCTTTCTCTTTTTATTATGCTTTCTATTTCTTTCATTTTCTATTCTACCGCCTTATAATTTTTCTAAAGTTATCTTTCCTAATTTTCCGCTTCTAAATTCTTCTAATATTATATTAGCTACTTTTTCTTCGTCAATATATCCTCCTGACATTATTGCTCCTCTTTTTCTTCCTATCATATACATTATTTCTAGTATATTTTCATTTTCCATTCTATCCTCATTTTTTAGTTCATTTTCTACTTGCTCTTCATTTAATTTATATCTAGTTATTATTTTTTCTTTTTCTTCTTCAAGTAGATATTTTAATAAATTATACGCTATTTCTGTTTTTTGCAAAATGTCATCTTTTATTGTTCCTATATATGCTAGTTTTAAGGCTGTTTGTTCATTTTCAAATTTTGGCCATAATACTCCTGGTGTATCTAATAATTCTATATTTTGGTTTACTCGTACCCATTGTTTTTGCCTTGTTACACCAGGCTTATTTCCTACTTGTGTAGACGTTTTTTTAGTAATTCTATTTATGAATGAAGATTTACCTACATTTGGTATGCCTATTACCATTACTCTTATAGATTTTCCTTTTCTTCCTTTATCATTGTAGTTTTCTTTATCTTCTTCATATACTTTTTCTATTTTTCTTATTACTTCTTCTACTCCTTTTCCAGAGTTAGAGTCTACTAGTACGGCTTCTATTCCTTTTCCTTTAAAATACTTTACCCATTTTTTATTTTGCTCTTCATCTGCTAAATCATATTTATTTAATGCTATTACTTGTTTTTTATTTTTTATGTATTCAGCAATATCCGGGTTTATACTAGCTTTCGGACTTCTTGCATCTAATACTTGTACAACTACATCTATTAGTTTTAGGTCTTCTATTATTTGCCTTTTTGTTTTTGCCATATGGCCTGGGTACCAATTTATATTTGTTTTATTTTCTTCGTTAATGGAAACTTTAGAAAACAGCTCTTGATTCTCTTTTTTATTATTACTCATCTATTTTACCTTCTTTATTTTCAATTTGATTTATTTTATCTATGTATTTATAATTTAAGCTATTACTTTTAGATATTGCAGATTTTTTTGTTTCTTTCTCATACATTTGTTATTATCCATATTATTCATTATTTTCACTTCCATATGTTTCCATTTCCTCCATTAGTAAATCAAAATCACTTTTTATCTCTTTCATTTCTCTTTCACGATAAATATTAAATTCTCTTTCAGCTTTTTTAATTGCTTCTTCATGTGATATTTTTCCATTACCTTCTAATATTTTTCTTCTATTTAATAATATTTGATTATCTAATTCTTCTATCCAGTCTGTCATTTTCATTGTTCTTTGCTCTAATGCTTGTAATTCAGCATAGTCTAGGAATTGAGATACTAATAGATTTAACCTTTGTAGCTCTATTTCTGATAAATAATTTTTGGCAATTTTTACATCATCTATTGTAATATAGTCTCCCTTAAAATTTGTCATACCTACATATGGTTTTTCATTATCTACTCTGTCATATATTAATTCTGCTGCTATATGTTCATGTACTGCATAGTGTAATTTGTTTTGCACTGTTGCAAAGAATTTTTTGGTAATATCACTTCTAGGGTCATAGTCAATACTTGTGCTATATATATCTGTTACTTGTTGATAAAAGTTTCTTTCGCTTGAACGAATGTCTCTAATTCTTTGTAAAAGTTCTCTAAAATATCTATTTCCGCCTTGCTTTAATCTTTCATCATCCATAGCAAAACCTTTTTGAATATACTCATGTAATCTTTTCGTGGCCCATATTCTAAATCTTACTGCTACTTCTGATTGCACTCTATATCCTAAGGCAATTATCATGTCTAAATTATAATGGTCTATGTTTCTTTTTACTTCTCTATTTCCTTCTTTTTGAACCTGCAAGAAATTCTTGCAAGTTGAATTTAAATTTAATTCTTTATCTTGATATATGTTTTTAATATGTTGTTCTATATTTTGTCTTGTTGTTTTATATATCTCTGCTAGTTGATATTTGGTAATCCATAAATCTTCATTAATAAATTTAACATTCACTTTTGTAATACCATCTTTATCTTCATATATCATTATTTCATTATCTTTTTTATTCATAATTACCTCCTATTCTATATTTTTTTGCTATCAGAAGTAGTTATCAAATATTTTTAAATGATAACTAATTTGTCATTGTGTTTTCATAGGTTATTTCAGTTATTGCTAATCTAAATATATCCAATATCTTTTATATGTTTTGTTTAATTGTTCATCATAATAATTATTTTCATATATTCCACCATTATTTTCAATTATTTTAGCAGAGCCTATATTATCTTCTCTACAACTAATTAATACCTTATCAATCTTAAGTTCTCTTGCTTTTTTTAATGCTAAACCTAACATTAAATTGCCATAGCCCTTTTTTCTTTCACTTGGTCTTATTAAATAACCAATATTACCACCATGATTAATTAAATCTCCTTTAATTGTATGTCTTAAATTAAATCCCCCTATTAATCTTTCTTTATCAAAGACTCCAAATGTCGTTTGTGGAGAGTATTCAGGTTTTATAAATTCTTGATGTTTATTTTTTTCTAGTTTTTCCAAAAATTTGTCATAATTAATTATTTTACTAATATTGGTTAATCCTTCAAAATTGCTATCAAAATTATTTATTTCATTTATCATATCTAATAATTTAATCTTATCTTCTTTTTTAAATTCTCTGGCTATAAGCATAAATCAATTTCGCTCCTTATATATTTTAGTATAAATTTTGCTCGTTTGTTTATATAACTTCAACTTCTATTCCAACTACCCCATGTTTAGCTTGTTCTTCTATAGAATAATACTCTTCCATATCTTTATAATTAGCTATTTCATCTTCTTTATATCCCATTGATATTTTATCAAAATGTTTATATAGTTCTTCGAAGCTTTTATATTTATGAAGATTTTTTATTTTTACTGTTATTTTTTCTGATGTTTTTATATTAGTAAATTCAATATTGTCATTAATATTTAATTTTCGTCTTTTCTCATCATTTAATCTTAATTCAAATGTTTTTGTTCCATTTTTGATTTTATTAAATGGTCCATTCTTTAATTTCATTTCATGTTTCATAAAATTTATTCCTTTTTAATATATACAATTTATAACTACAAAGTTCTATAATTATTCTTATCTGCTCTATCATCTAATTTTCTGTCATATTGTTCATTTTTATAAAACCAATCTGTTTTTTTATCCTTTGGGTTTGCTTTTCTGCTTTTATCAAATAGTATATCAAATACTGCTACTATTGGTAATATTACTGCTATTAATGAAAAGAACATATCTGTATATGCTTCCATACTTAATGCCTCTTGGTTATTTATTATATTAATAACATTTTCTATTAAGCCTCTTCCAAAATACCAACCATATGCTCCTAAATATATTATTGCTCCTATTAGTTTTCTTTTAAATATGAATGGAACACAAGCTAATACTACAAATAATAGTATTACTTCTACATTATTATTTATTGGTTTTGTCACAAATTCTAACCCCATACTTCCTGTAATTGCAACAACTACTCTAAATAACCAAAACATTAATATAAACATTACTATCAACCAACTACTTAAATTTTTCATTTGCTTTTTCTCCTTTTTATTTATTTTTATTATTAACTGATTCTTTGCCCTTCGGATAATCACTGCTTGCCTCTACAATTTATTTTAATTATTTACTATTCATTATTCACTTTGGTAATTTCTTCGAAGAGCGGGCGATTGCTAATCGCCCCTACATTTTTAATTATTCACTATTCATTATTCATTCTTCACTGAAAATTCCATTCATATCGTTTCAATGAATATGATTAAACATTAAAATTTTGTTATTACCAAAAATAAAAGAAGGTTGGAATTTTCTTCCCCCCTCCTACCGTTCTATTCTTCTTCATCGTCATCTATAAAGTTAAATTCATCTTTAAATTTCTCTTTAAACATTTCAAATACTGTATTTAGTGTTTCTTCATCGTCTACACTTACATATGATTCTTCGTCTTCTGATTCTGTATCTTCAATTTTTAATATTACTACTTCTCCTAAGTCTTCGCTTTCCTCTTCTTCTACTGGTAGTAATACTACATATTCTTCTCCTTCATATTCTATTACGTCTAAGAATTCAAAAGGAATTTCTTCTCCATTTTCATCATTTAATATTACTATGTTGTTTAGTTCCTCATCTTCTAACATATTGTTTTCGTTTTCATCCATTTTTTATTTCTCCTTTCGTTTTGCCCTTTTTAGGCTTATATATAATAATTGTATTTCTACAATATTACCAATTTAATTATAGTATTAGTTATTTTGCTTATCATATACTACCTTTTAATTCATTTTTCATTTTGTTCATATATATTTCTAGTATGTATACTGCTGATATTGTGTCTACTATATTTTTCTTCTTTTTCTTATTTACATCTAAGAAATTCATTGTTTTATGTGCTGCCACTGTTGTTAATCTTTCATCTATTTCGGCTATTGGTATTTTTCCAAATTTGCATTTTAATTTGTGTATGAATCTTTGCGTTACTTCTACTCTATCTGTTTTTGTCCCATCCATATTTATTGGCATCCCTATAACTATTGTATCTATTTCATACTCATTAAATAATTCTTCTAACCTTTTTAGTACTATTTTATCATTTCCATTATGATGAATTGTTTCTAAACCTTGGGCAGTTATTCCTAAGCTATCACTAATTGCAATGCCTACTCTGCTATCTCCATAATCTATTCCTAATTTTCGCATTGTGTTTGCTCCTATTTTTCTAAATGTTTATATAATTTTTTACTAGCTTTTCTAATAGCTCGTCCCTTTCTATTTGCCTAATTAAGTTTCTGGCACCATTATGACTGGTTATATATGTTGGGTCTCCTGATAATATATAACCTACTATTTGGTTAATAGGGTTGTATCCTTTCTCTTTTAATGCTTGATATACTTGTTTTAGTATTTCCTTACTATCTATATTTTCTTCTTTTGGCATTTTAAAACACATAGTTTCATCATTTAACATATATTACCTCCTTTTATTTAAATATAATTTATATCATTTTCGCCTTCTGGTGCTAGTTTTAAGTATTCTTCTAGTTTCTTTGCCACAGCTTCTAGTGCTGTTCCTTTATAATATGTTGTTATTACCATATTAATTTTTGGTTGTACATATGATGGTTTTTCATCTTCAAATAAGTCTTCATCATTTTGCATTATACTTAATTCTTCTAATTTTTCTTTTATATTTATACAAAATTTTGATACTTCTTCATTTTGTATTCCTGAAAGTGCTATTATAAATTTAGGTCCCATATATCTAACAAATATATATTCTGGTGAAATAACTTGTTTTACTATTTCACTTACTTTTGTTATAACATCATTTCCTGTATGTCTTCCATAATCTTCATTTATTTCTTCAATATTTGTTATTTGAAACATACATATACTAGACATTGTATACTTATCTAATTTTCTTTTTCCTTCCCCATATAAATATTCTTCTGATTTTAAACCTGTAAATAAATCTTCTCTAACTATATTTTCTATTATTTCTTGACTGTCTATTGTTTTTACCACTGAAATTATATTATTTTTTACTACTTCTAATACTGTTGTATCTATCCTATCAAAATCATGAGGTTTTCCACTTTCAATAATCCAATATCCTATATATATATTATCTATATATAAAGGAAAGAACATTGCAGATTTCGCTCTTCCAAATTCCATTTTTTGATATGGTAGTCTTTCACCTTCTTTTTCAACGGTTATATATTTAGGAGTTGCAGTTTCAATTGATTCTTTAAATATTTCTTCTGTATATAAATTCTTTAATGTATCCCAATGTTTTACATCTACATTAGTCGCTTTTATTATATATTCTGCACCATTATAAACTACTATAGTTGAATATTTTATATCGTATTTTTCTATCAATATTTCATTTATTTTTCTTATTTTGTCATTTGGTGTTTTTTCTTCACTTATTGTATCCATAAATTCTTGTAATACATTTAAGCTAACTACTTTTTGGTTCAAATTATTGTATTTATCTATTTTTTTACTTATAAGCATATTATATATCATTAATAACATTATTATTGCAACTAATACTATAATTACTACAATTATCAATATTTGCACCTCCTACATTTATTTCTTTGTTTAAGTTTATGAAAACTATTATCTTTTTGCAAATTTATTATATTTAGGGTTATTATATTTATTTTTTTCATTTGCTACTAGTGGATAAACCATATTAGCTAATTTTTTTAGTGCATTTATGAATTCTTTAGAATAGCCACTTGTTGTTATACTACAATTTATTAATCCTTCCAAATATTTTGAATATGTTTGCATTTCAAATGGAATTACTGCATACCTAATATTTTCTCTATTAAATAATTCTGTCATAAATGACATTGATGGATCATTGTAGAATGACATTCCCCCTATTATTGTTCTTTCTGTTACACTTCTTACTTTTGTGTATTTATTTATTGCTACTCTTAGTTTATTTTGATTTAATACTCCTTTTGCTTTTAGGTCTCTTAAATATGCTGTAAGTGGTTGAATAGTTAGTACATCCATACTTTGTACTAAATATATTTCCTGACTTTTACTTATATAGCCATATTCTGTTTTAAAATCACAATCTAATAGGATTAATGAATAATTTTCTACTAATGTTGTTAATATTCTCTCATAATCTTCTATTCCATTATTTTCCCCTGGAAGAGATGTATATACATCTAAATTTTTATTAACAGATATTCCACTTGCCACTCCATTTAATAACTTTTCAGTAGATTCTATAGCTATTTTTCTTAAATTATCTTCATTTTTTGTATATATATAATATGAATTTCTATTTTGAGTTAAGTCTAATATTGCCGTTTTTACGCCTTGTGTTGATAGCAATTCTGCTATATTATTTATTAAAAAAGATGTTCCATTTTTTGATGTTCCTACAAATGCTACTATCTTTTTATCTGATGTTAATAAACTTTCTATAGTACTATTATTTTGAGTACTATTGTAATTACTTATTTGATTTTCTATTTTTTCTTCTTTAATAGGGTTATTTACCTCTGTAATAGGTGTGACTGTTTCTTTTTTTAGTACTTCTTGTTTATTAATTGAATTATTCTGCATAGTATCATCTATACTATCAAATCCTGGCAGAACAGCTTCTTCAAAACTTACTTCTTCTGGTTCTTCTTCGAAACCTGGAAGAAGAATATTATCTATATCATCATTTTCTTCTTGTTGTGTTACTTGTACCCCTGGAAGTATTTCATCTAATTCAAAGTCTATTTCTTCTTTTTCTGTATTTGCAGTTATTTTTTCTTCGTTTTGTTCTGGTTGAACTTTTTTTGGTCTTCCTCTTCTTTTTTTCTGTTGCTCTTCTTTAACTTCAACTTGTTCAGTTATTTTTTTTGGTCTTCCTCTTCCTTTTTTTGTTTCTACACTTTCTTCATTAACAAGTTGTTTCTTTTCTTGAGTTTTATTGTCTTGAATTGTATTTTCTTGAAGTTTGTTTTCTATTTTTTTTGCAGTTTGTACTTTTTTTACATTTTTTGTAGATACTGTTCCTGGTATTACTACTGGTTTTGTCAACCTTGTTGTTTCTTTACTATTTATTGATTCTATTTTTATTCCATTGTCTATTATAGCTTGTTCTGTACTTCTTTCTTTTTTTGTTTTCGGATTTATTTGACTTGAACTATATGGCGCTTGCTTTTTTAAGTTTTTACTCTCTCCTGAAAAAGCTGCTACTTGCTGATATTTAGGGCATGATGCTTCTAACACTGCTTTTACTCCCAATGGTAAAAACTTTATTATTACTTTAAGTTGTTCATCTGTATATTGCCCTGCTATGCTATTAAAACTTTCTACATATTTTTCTTCATTTTTGCCTAGTCTTTTATAATGTGTTAATATGTTTTGAATTTCTAATTCACTAACATCTTCTCCTGTTTCTGCTTTATAGTCTACATCGCTTGAATCTATTTTATAATATACTTTAGCATCTTTTTTTGTACGTGGTTTATTTATTAATTCACATACATTTTCTATACTTCTGTCTTGACCTAATAATGCACTATAAATTCCTATTCCAAATATTTTATTTAATATTGTTTCACCCTTTGTACGTCTATCTGTAGCTATTATTATTATTGGTATATCTTCTCCTGAATTAGTTACTGCTTCATCTGAAATACTATCTAATTTTTCGAATATGAAATTATCTATAGTATCATAATTTTTGTTTGTGAATGGTTCTAAGTCTTCACTTATTACTATTCTATCATAGCTTTTATCTTTTTGTAATTCTTTTAATATTGCATTAAAGTAATAAACGTTTTTACCAGAAATTATTTCCTTATACATACTTTGATATTTTTCCATAATTGATTCGGAAATACTTTCATTACTTACTGCAAATAAAACTTTCATTCGTTAACCCCTCCAACCTTTTACTACAATTGCGAATATTAGTGGTAATACTTGTGCTATAACAAATACTGTTATCACTGATATCATAATTGCAAAACCTTTATCTCTTGTGTCTAATCTTCTTATTCCTAGTACATATTGGTATATAGCACTTAGTGCTATTCCTATAAAGCAAAATGGTATACTATATATTTGTATCCTACTTAATGCATATGCTGTTAACCCATATGACTCTGAGCCGTATGCTTCTTTGTAATCTTCTATTGTGTGTTTTTGTGTTGCTTTAAAATCTACTATTTTACTTACTGCACTTTTTTCTGCATTTTCTATTTTATTAGTTGTTCCTTGTGTATTTGTGGCAAATAACATACTTGTTAAAAATACACAAATTACTAAAGTTATAATCGTTAATACTTTCTTCATTAATTAGTTTGCCCCTTTCTATGTATTTTCTTCATATTTTTTTACATATATAATAATATAATAAATTATAGAAAATAGCAAGAAAAAATGGATATTTTTTAAAAAATATCCATTTTTTCTATTCTTCTATTTCTTTTGCTAATTTTCCTATTGCTTTTGTTTCTATTCTGGATACATAAGAACGTGATATCCCTAGCATTTTCGCTATTTGATTTTGTGTTTTTGGTTTATTACCATCTAATCCAAAACGTAATTCTATTATTAATTTTTCTCTATCTTTTAAGACTTCTTTTATTTTTCCATATAATTTTTTCACTTTTATTTTTAAGTCTACTTCATCTTCTATATTTCTTTCATTGTTTTCTAATATATCTTGAAGTGTTATTGTATTATCATCTTTATCTTTCCCTATTGGGTCTTCTAAAGATACTTCTGAATTTATTTTTTTACTACTTCTAAAATACATTAATACTTCGTTTTCTATGCAACGTGATACATATGTTGACAATTTTACGTTTTTATCTAATTTAAAACTGTTTATTCCTTTTATTAGCCCAATTGTTCCTATCGATATCAAATCATCTTGTTCTACATTTGTAGCTGCATATTTCTTACAAACATGTGCTACTAATCTTAAGTTTTTTTCTATTAATATATTTCGTGCCTCTTCATCCCCTTGTACCTGCATTTTTTCTAAATACATTTTTTCTTCTTCTGCTGATAATGGCTCTGGGAATAAATTGTTACTAGAAATATAACCTACAACAAATACCGCTGAGCTTAAAAAAGCCAAAAAGCTTGATATAGAAAGAGTTAGCATCATATATGTACCTCCCAAATTTTCTCATACCAAATTATATGCTTAAATTTCTTTATTGTGCCTATCCTATTTAGTATTTTTAATTGACTTATGTGAAGTTTTATTGTAATATTGTGTTGTAATAGAAACTATAAACCAAATCTTAATAATTTAAGGAGGTAACTTTATGTGGAAGTATTCTGAAAAAAATATTAGTACAGATAATGCTGTAGCTAAGTATACTAATTCAAATGATAAATGTGTTTTAGAGGTTATTGAATGTAGAAATTATTATCTTGCTAGACCTACTAAATCTATATATGCATTTATTGGTTCTTTTCAGGTTCCTTATAGTTTAGCAGTTGATGAAAAAGCCGAAAAAGGTCTTTCTACCGATGAAATATTGGCTCGTAGACTTAAGATTGCATGTAAACTTATTGAATAAAAATATAAGGAACAAGTTGACTTAATACTTTCTGTTATAGGATAATAATTTATGTAATAAAAAAATACTTAGTAATCTTTAGTTAATTACTAAGTATTTTTTTATTCAATTCTTTTATTTTTTTGTTAATATCCTCTATATCAAACCCTTCTACTTTATTATCATTAATATTATACTTTTTCTTTACGGATATAATGCTTTGCACACTTTGATTTATTTTATCTATATCAATTTTTCTTTTTTGAACCTTTTTAGAAATTTTTTTTATTATCCTTTCTACTTTCTTATATTTTGCTCCTATCATAATCATATTATTTCCAGAATTAATTGCAAGTATTACTGCTCTTTTTAATGAATATCGTAACCTTATCGCTAACATTTTTAGGTCATCTGTAATTATTAATCCTTGAAAATTAAGCTTTTTTACTAAGTATTCTTGAATTGTCTTTTTAGATAATGATGCTGGATATTTTTTGTCTATATCCTTTGCTAAAATGTGCCCAACCATTATGGCTTCTGCTCCATTTTGTATTGCATATTTAAATGGCTCTATATGCTCATTTTCTAGTTCACTTTTGCTTTTTGTAACAATTGGCAACATTACATGTGAATCTTGTCTTGTAGCTCCATGACCTGGAAAATGTTTTTCTACAGGAAGTATTCCTTTTTTTGATAATTCCTTCATAAATTCTATACCATATTTTGAAACATCTTCTTTATTTTCACCATAACATCTATCACCTATAGCATGGCTTTCTTTAAAATTCTTTATGTCTAATACAGGAGAGTAATTCATATTTATTCCTGTTTTTATTAGCATTTCTCCAATTATATTTGCACTTTCCTTTACTAAGGTAATATCCCCTTTTTTTGATATTTTGTTTGCACTTTCTAAATTTAAAATTTCAGAAGGCATTCTATTTACTCTTCCCCCTTCTTGGTCTATACTAATAAAAAGAGGTATTTCATTTACTTTATTTATTTCTTTTAACTTATTTATAAGATCTAGCATTTCTTCATAAGTATTATAATTCTTTCTATATAATATAATTCCACCTATATTATATTTTTGTATTATATCTATTGTTTTTTCAGTTATTTCTTTTTCTTCTAAGGCTATTATAAGCATTTGCCCTATTTTTTGTTCTATTCCTAATTTTTCTACTTCCATTTTTTTCCCTTTTACTTTTTTATTTTATTCTATCATAATAACTTTTTTCATACAATATTTATATATAATTTTTCTTCTTTAAGATATTATTGTGTTATTACAATTCATATTCTAGTTACAATTATATGTACTGCTTATTCATTTATTATCATACTATAAAAAAATATCTAAAAGAATTTATAATATAACTTATAACTTAAAAATATAAATTTTGGAGGGATACATATGAATTTTATTCTTGATATATTTAAAGGAATTGCTTTAGGTGCTGGCTGTATTTTGCCTGGTATTAGTAGTGGAGTTTTATGTGTAATTTTTGGTATTTATGAAAAATTAGTTGATAGTATTTTAAATATTTTTAAAGATTTTAAAAAGAACTTTTTATTTTTATTACCTATTTTTATTGGAGTTTGTATTGGTGTATTTATATTTGGAAATATATTAAAATGTTTATTTGCTAATTATGAGAATACAATTAAATATGTTTTTGCTGGTTTGATTTTAGGTAGTATACCTTCTCTCTTTAAAGAAGCAAATGTTAAAAATAAGTTTAGGCTTCATTATATTTTTTATACCATTATAACTTTTTTACTTGCCTTATTTTTAATATATTTAGAAAATAATATTGCTTCTTTTGGAGCTTCTAATATAAGCTTTTTGTTTTTATTTTTTGCTGGATTTTTAATGTCCATAGGTGTAGTATTCCCCGGTGTTAGTAGTACTATTATTCTTATGTGTTTAGGAGTATATGGTTTATATTTAGAAGCTGTTTCATCAGTTAATTTAAGTTTACTAATTCCTATGGGACTTGGTTTAGTTATTGGCTCTATTGTATTTCTAAATATAATAAACTTTTTTATGAAAAAGTTCTCTACCCAAACTATGTATTCAATAATAGGCTTTACCATTGGCTCAACTTTTATATTGCTTCCAAATAATTTTTCTATTACTAATATTCTTTTTTTACTTTTAGGACTTATTGTTAGTTTATTTTTTGAAAACTTAACTTTAAAAAATTCTATAAAAGAGTAAGTCAAAAGGGACGGGTAAAATTGACACACTTTATCTTTTAAAGATGTGTCAATTTTACCCGTCCCTTTTGACTTAAATTTCCCCCATCCCTTTTGACTTACTTTTTTGCAGCCTCTTTTATTATTTGATATCATTTATTTTCTTAGTTTCATTTTTAATTTATTCTCTATGCTATTTAAGAACATATATACATTTAACAATTGCTACTTGACTAATTCCTTCAAAATTATCTAACATAGTTTTGCTTTTCCTATTTTCTATAATTCAATGACATCTAAATCATTTGGTACATATATATTTCCATTAAAATATCGTTTTGCCTCTTCTGTATATAACCTTTTTCTGTTTTCTAAATCATTATCACTTGCATGATATAATAGTAAATTTTTAACATTTAAACTCGCCCCTATTTCTGATGCTGTTTTTACAGTAGAATGCATTTTTTCATATGGCTTAAATATATCTGCCTCTGAATCCATACACATTGCCTCATGTAATAGCCAGTCTGCATTTTCTACTTCATCTCTTAATTTTTCATCAAATGTTTCATCTCCTAAAAATACAAGTTTTTTTCCGTTTTCTAATGTTGTTTTAAAACCAAATTGCCTATCTTTTTTTGCTTGAACATCTAAAAACTTAATATTATAGTCCAATATTTTTCTTTCTTCCTTATCTTCTACTATATGAAATATAATTCTATTATCTATTAAACTTGTATATTTTTTTGATAACAATTCAAATATTATTTTTCTTAATGTAGTTTCTAATTCTTTATGTGCATAAATATTAAGATTTCCATTATAATTGTCGTTACTAAAAAATCTTGCTGAATATCTTATAATCCAAAATAGTCCTAATATATGATCTGTATGTTTATGCGATAAAATAATATTATGTATTCTTCTAAAATCTATATTAGCATCTCTCAACTGTTTTATTATTTGTAAACCTCCACCTGTATCTACTAATATATGTTCTCCTTCATTATTTTCTAATGTAAAACAAGTATTATAACAATCTAATGTCATTGCATGACCTGTTCCCAATATATTTAACTTTTCCATATTTGCCACCTTTGCTTTATATTTTATATTTAATCTATTTATGTTTATATTATCATAATTATTTGAAAATGCAAATATTATAATAAAAATTTCTACGAATACGCAAATTTTTACTATAATTTTATTGAATTTTCCATTAATCCATAGTATAATTTATTTACTTTTTATTCAAAAAAGAGTTTATTTCCAAAGGAGGTTTTATTCATGAACGATTTCTTTAATTCTTTATCTAATGATTTGCGTGAGCTTGATTTATCACTTCATAACACCAAATTAAAAGATACTTTCGTAGATAATTTTATACATGAATTACGAGATTATTTAGTTAAGTCTGATGTAACTTATAGATTATCAAAATTACCACAAGATACGTTACTTGATATTAACGAAATTGAGAAAAATCATATTCAATGTTATTTTAATCATGAAGAATATAATATTCCAAATGAAATGATTTATAGACAGGAATTAAATGG
>JAAVYV010000085.1 GCA_022791325.1 Clostridia bacterium | reverse complement strand
CGCAGCGGATGTATATGCAGACGTGTCCGTGACGGGGACGACATTTGACAGGCCGGAGTTTGACCGCATGATGCAGGACATCCGGGCGGGTAAAGTCAATACCGTCATTACCCGTGATTTGAGCAGGCTCGGCAGGAATTACGTGGAGGCAGGGAATTATATAGAGAGGGTATTCCCGTTTCTGGACGTGAGGTATATTGCGATTACGGATGGCTTTGATTCAGCCAGGCAGGACGCAGACTTATCCATTCCCTTAAAAAATATTGTAAATGAGTTTTATTCAAAGGATATTTCCAAAAAGGTCAAGACGGGAAAGCGTGCCATCTGGATGCAGGGCGGTTACAGCGAGGGGATGCCGCCGTATGGGTATATGCGTGCGGAGGACGGCTCAAGGCGGCTGGTGCCGGACACGGAGGTAAGCGGGAATGTAGTCCGCATTTACCGGATGTTCCTTGACGGCATGGGGTATTCGCAGATTGCCTCCAAAATGCAGGAAGAAGGGATACTGTCCCCGCCGAAATACCGTTTTGCCAAAAAAGGGGACACTGCACATGCGGATAAAGCAAGGGACTGGCATTATGCCCATGTCAAAGAGATTCTGACGGGCGAATACTATATAGGGAATATGGTGCATGGGAAACAGACCAGATGCCTTGCAACAGGGAGAAAAAATACCCATACGCCGCCGGAGCAGTGGGTGCGGCTGGAAGGCGTGCATGAACCTTTAGTCAGCAGGGAAATGTTTGAAAAGGTGCAGCAGCGGGTGGAAACTGTCCGCAGGGATACCATAAAGAAAACCGGAAGGGACCAGGAACTTCCGAAAAGCCCGGAAAACAAGCTGGCGGGAAAGGTGTTCTGTGCGGAATGCGGCTCCCGCATGCAGTTGAAAAGGCATTACAGGCAGAGGTCACTGTTCT
This sequence comes from Clostridia bacterium, assembly GCA_022791325.1. Taxonomy (GTDB): domain Bacteria; phylum Bacillota; class Clostridia; order TANB77; family CAG-508; genus UMGS1663. The sequence goes on along the minus strand of JAAVYV010000085.1, from coordinate 301 downwards.
GGTATGAGTGCGGCAGGAGGGGCAAAAAGAAAGCCCATGACAGGACTGGCGCCAGGAAGAAACTACAGGTGGAGGAAACGGAACAGGCGGTATTTGACGTAATCCATAAGCACATGGCACTCTGCATTGACACGGTGCGGCTGGTGCAGGACCTGAACCGCCGGAAAGAAAACAGGGAGCAGTTTGATGTGTACCGGAAAGAAATCGGGCGGCTGCAGAAAGAGGAAAAACGCATCAGTGCAAACAAGGGCGGCCTTTATGAGGATTACAGGGACGGGCTGGTAACGGCAGAGGAACTGTG
>JAAVYV010000022.1 GCA_022791325.1 Clostridia bacterium | reverse complement strand
GTATATGTTACTGTTTCTTCTACATTGTTTGCTGGCATTTTTCCTGTTACTACTGTTTTGCTTGCTGTATATCCTGTTATTTCTGGACTTGCTACACTATAATCTCCATTATATGCTACTGTTTCTGTGTGTTTTTCTGCTACTTTGCTTCCATCTTCATATACATAGTTTACTGTTAATGTGTAACTATTCTTTGTATATGTTACTGTTTCTTGTACATTGTTTGCTGGCATCATTCCTGTTACTGTTGTTTTGCTTGCTGTATATCCTGTTATTTCTGGACTTGCTACACTATAATCTCCATTATATTCTACTGTTTCTGTGTGTTTTGGTTGTGCTTCACTTCCATCTTCGTATACATAATTTACTGTTAATGTATAGCTATTTTTTGTATATATTACATCCATTTCATTATTTTTTGTATCTATTATTATACTTGGTGCTGTTCCTTCGAATTTGTATCCTTCTGGTTTAAACATTGTTGTATCTGCTGTTACTAGACTTCCATATAATTCTGCTTTTTCTATTTTATTTAAAAAGTTTTCTTTTGAAATGCTATCTTTGTAATAATTTACTGTATAATTAAAGTTGTCTTTTACATAATATACATTTATGATATTTTCTTTAGCATCTTCTTTTACTGTTAATGGTAAATTTTCTGTTCTATCTAGTTTGTATCCTGGCATGTTTATTGTATCTGTATATGTTGTTATTTTTTTACCATATGTTGTAATGTCAGATACTCCAATAAAGAATTTTCCATCATAATAATAGTTTACTGTATATTTAGTTTGTTTTATTTCATTTCTAAAGTTATATCCTTCTTGTATTGTTTCATATCCTTTTACAGGTGTTTCTTCTACTTTATATGTATTTGGCTCTGTTGCGTTTATATCATTATATTTTGGTAGTTTCGCTGTGTATTCCCAATTGCTTGTTGCACTTGGATATTTTGTATCTACTACTTTTTCTCCATTTAATATTTTTATTTCTACTTTTGGTGGTCTTACTTTATTTTCATTGTCATTGTCTATCCATGTTTTTTTACCACTTATTGTTACTGTTGGTATTTCTTTTAATGTATTGATTATATTATGTCCTTCTACTGTCATTTCATATTTTTCATCTACATTTGCTTCTCTTACTGTATATTCAATTGGTTTTGTTGCATCCTTATCACTATATTTTGGTAATTCTTTTGATGTATATTTCCAATCTTTTGTTGCCATTGTTTTTATTGTATCAACTACTTCATCACCATTTAATACTTCTACTGTTATAATTTTAGCTCTTGTATTTTCTTGATTATTATAGTCTTTCCATATTTTTTCACCACTTACTGTTACTATTGGTGTTTCTTTTAATGTGTTGATTATGTTGTATCCTTCTACTGTCATTTCATATTTTTCATCTACATTTACTTCTCTTACTGTATATTCAATTGGTTCTGTTGCATCTTTATCACTATATCTTGGTAATTCTTTTGATATATATTTCCAATCTTTTGTTGCTGTTGTTTTTATTGTGTCAACTACTTCATCACCTTTTAATACTTCTACTGTTATAATTTTAGCTCTTGTATTTTCTTGGTTATTATAGTCTTTCCATATTTTTTCACCTGATATTGTTACCATTGGTGTTTCTTTTAATGTGTTTGTTATATTGTATCCTTCTACTGTTACTTCATATTTTTTATCAGTATTTGCTTCTCTTACTGTATAGTTTATAACATTATTATTTTCATCATATTTTAGTAACTCTTTTGATGTATATTTCCAATCTTTTGTTGCCATTGTTTTTATTGTGTCAACTACTCCATTTCCATTTAATACTTCTACTGTTATAATTTTAGCTCTTGTATTTTCTTGGTTATTATAGTCTTTCCATATTTTTTCTCCACTTATTGTTATATATGGATTTACTGGTATTATTTCTTCTGTTTTTGTTGTTTCCTCTGTTTCTACATCTGGTACTGTTACTTCTACTGTATTTATTATTGTATCATTTTCTTCTACTTTTTCTTTTTCTACAGTATATTTTACTATTATTTCTTTTTTATCTCCTATTGCTAAAACATTTATTGTTTCATCATAGTTTACTAGTGAGTCTACTACATGTATATTTTTTAGTGTTACATTTCCTGTATTTTCTATTGTTATAACATATGTAACTACATCACCTATTTTGGCTCTTGATAATATTTCCCCGTTTTCATCTCTTACTATTGCTTTGCCATTTATTGCTGTTGCTACCTTATTTACTGAATATGCTAGTTGTGTTTCTTCTTTTACTAAATTTATTGTACTTGTCAATGCTGCCACTGTTTGTGGTGCCCAACCTACATAAAGACTTCCTGTTTCTATTGTTATTTCTTCTTGTCTTTCTGTTACATATTCCCCATTTGGAACATTTGAGTTTGTTGTTGATGTTGTTGTTCCTGATACTGGTCTATTTGTTGTTCCTTGTGTATTAGGTGTTTGCGTTCCTGTTGTTCCTTCATTATTATTTTGTGAACCTTGTTCTGGTTCTATATTTGGCTGTGTTGTTGGTTGTTCTTCTGCTCCTGGATTTTCAGTTGGATTATTTCCTTCTGTACTTGGATTTGCTTCTGAACCTCCTATTGTAGTATTACCTTCGGTAAAAGCTTTTGCTTCGTCATTACCTTTTGTAAACATGTATATACCTGTTGATGCTATAGCTATCAATGCTATAATTATTGCTACAATTATAATCGTTCTCTTACTCTTATAATTTAGTCTTGATTTCATTTTTTCCCCTCCAATTAATTATTTATTTTATAATTTCCCTGGCTTTTGTTACTAGCCTATTTTTGTGTCCATTTGTACATGTTATTAGTGTTATCTCTCTTGTGTTTGGATCTACGCTTTCTATGCATGTTACATCATCTGGGTCTATTGTATAAATTTTGAATATTTCGTATTCTACTGTATTTAGATTTAGGTCTGTCATTTTTATTTTGTCCCCTATTTCTAGGTATTTTGTTTTTCCAAACATTGTACCATTTTTATAGTTGTGACCTGCCATAGTGTAGTTTCCTATATCATTTATATTTGTGCCCCAAAATTTTGTGATAGCTACTTTCATAGCTTCATCACTTGTTTTACTTACTATTGGATATTTTATATTTATTTTTGGAATTTCTATTATTCCTTCTACATCATATCCATCTACTTTTATAAGTTCTTGTTTATTTTCTTCATTACTTTTGCTTGTATCTGTGTTTATACTTTCTATTTGTGCAACTACTGCTGATAATTTATCTTCATTTTTTTCTCTACGAATATATTCACTTCCAATTATTACCCCAAATATAATTGCTCCTATAATTAGTAAAATTAAAATTATATCACAGATTTTTTTCATTATTTATTTTCCTTTTTACTTGCTTTTTTTCTTACAACTAGTAGTATTACTATTGCTACTATAATCATTGCGAATACTATAATTATTGTTGTTAAACTATCAAATGTTACTGGTAATTTTGATGTTTCTTTTATTGTAATAGTTTCTTTTTCATATATTGGTGTATAGTTTTGGTCACAGGTTAAGAATTGTGCATCTATTATAATTTCATCACCATTTATACTTTTTATAAATGCTATATATTTTTCACCATTTTTTGAGTCTTGAGGTTGTAATATTTCTAGATTTTCTACTGGTAACCAACTACTGTCATTTGCTTTTGGTTCTTTTGCATTATATAAATTTAAAAATTGTTCCATTAATTCTAGTCTTTGTATTATATCTAATTTTTCTAGTTCTTCTTTATTAGATATTTTTGTAGTTAGCTTCATTAATTTTGAATAGTCATTTTCGCCTTCTGTTGGTAATTTTATTAATATGTATGAATATTTAGCCTTTGCATTATCTGTTATAACTACTTTTCCTTTTGTTACTTCTGTTTTTATTCCTTCTATTGTTTGAGTAGTTACATCTGTTTTTGTTGTATCTACTTTTATTCTTTTAGTTGTGCTTTCTATTTTTTCATTATCTATTGCATTTTTAAGTTCTATTTTTTCTGCATTTATTACATATTCTCCTTTTGCATTTTTCACAAATAAAAATGCTTCTGAATTTTTTTCTAAGTAAGCTTTTGTTTTAGCATCCATTTTTGATTTTATTTCATCATCTATATATGCTACATTTTTTGCTCCTTCTTCGTTTGAATCTTTTGCAGATGGAAAGAATATTAAACTTTCTTTATTTTGGTTTTCTGTTCCAAATGCAAATGTAAATTCTTCATTCATCACATTTTCATTATAAATTAGATATTTATCTGATTTTTTTAATATTTTGCTTTCAGTATTTGCTGATATAAAAGTTGGCATTACCATTATGGCAATTAATAAAATTAACATTAATGTTATTTTAATTGATTTTTTCATTGTTTCCCCCTCTTTCAATATTTCACTTCTTATATTGTAGCACTATTTACCAAAATTGTAAATATTTTTACATAATTTTTTGTCTTTTCTTTTGTATTCTGTAGTTCCGCGACATTTTTCGACACGTAGTTTTGTTCGTTGTAACTCTTTATGTTTATTGTTTTTTGTAATTATTTATTCCCTAGCGTCTTTCAATTTTTGTACTTTAATTATAAAAAACAAGAATAATATTTTCTAAGCTCATTCTTCGCTAAGATTTCTTAGTCGTAGCATTTTAATGCCTACAAATAAGTTATGCTTTAGTAAAATCTAATTCTTCCATAACTATCTTCTTAGGAAACTCACCTTCTTCGTTTCACTACGCATAAGTTATCTGTAATTCTTCTTCGCTTTGCTACGCATAAGTTATCCGTAAAGTCATTTCATTCCTAACAGCTAACTTAACTAACGTTCGAACAGTTAACTTAACTATCGTGGATGACTTTCTTTTGAAAATAAAATATGTTAAATTTTATTTTCACTTTGTGTTGCGAAACTAAAAGTTTCATAGGGTTTCCTAAGAATATAAAAAACTTCATTTCTAAAAAATTAAAATTTTATTTAAAAAATAAAACTTTATACTATTAATATAGAAGTTCTTTATTAATTCTCACATTGTGTTTTATATTATCATATTATTGTTTATATTTTATATTACACAAAACAAGTCTAAAACATTATTTACAGTTTAATAACTGATAATGATTTAGACTTTTTTATATTTATTTTTATAATGTTATTTCTATATCTTGTAGCCAAAAATCTTTTACCTTTTGCCAAGTTATATCTTGATGCCAAAAGTCGTGTACTTCTTTGAATACTTTTTGTTGATATGGTGTTAATTCAATTGTTACTTCTTGAAATAGAAAATTTTTTAATTTTGTCCATTTGCTTACCTTTGTAGGTAGTATTTGTGACTTTCCTAATTCTACTCCCCCATTCATTGGCTCTGCTGTATTTACTTTATATTCTACCATTTTGTTTCCTCCTTAGTTTATTGCTTTAATTATAATGATTTTATACATATTTATTAGCTTTTTCAATAGTTTTTCATTTTTATAATACAAATGTAATATTGTTGTAATTTTATTGTAATTTTTATTTTAATAATATCATCACTTCATATTTAACTATATAAGCGACAAAATAAAACAAAAAAACATTTTAAAAATTAAATGCATAAAAATTTCCTCATTTGTAATAATAAGATTAAACAAAAATATCAAAAGGAGGGAAAAAAGTGAAAGCAACAGGTGTTGTAAGAAGAATAGATGATTTAGGAAGAATAGTAATTCCAAAAGAAATAAGAAAAACTTTAAGAATAAAAGAAGGCGACCCATTAGAAATATTTACAGATAGAGAAGGACAAGTAATACTAAAAAAATATTCACCAATAGGAGAACTTTCAGAATTTGCTACAGAATACGCCGAAACACTTGCAAAAACTACAGGACATATAGCATGCATAACAGATAAAGATACAGTAATAGCAGTATCAGGAGGTTCAAAAAAAGAATATTTAGAGCAAAGTATAAGTAAGGACATAGAAAGAATAATGGACTATAAAGAAGTATATACAAGTAAAGAAAATAATGATGTAGCAGTGCCAATAACAAAAAATACAGAAGGCAAGAAAAATAATGCACAAGTAGTATACCCAATAATATCAGATGGAGATGCAATAGGAACAGTAATACTACTATCAAAAGACGAAAAAACAAAAATGACAGAAGTAGAGAAGAAAGTAGTACAATCGGCTGCAAGCTTTTTAGGTTCACAAATGGAAGTATAATGTATGATAACATAGTAGTAAATAGTTAATAATAATAATAATATGTATGGGGCTTAATCGGTTAGGAATACAAAAAGTATTTAACCGAATTACGGAGAATATAGAGTTTACTGTGTAAACTAGAATTAACTATGATTGTTTAGATACTATAATTAATTTTGTAGTATCTAATTTTTATATTTTTAATATACACTATTTTTAGTATAATGTAAATAATAAAAATCTATTATTTTG
>JAAVYV010000021.1 GCA_022791325.1 Clostridia bacterium | reverse complement strand
ACTTCCATCTACTACCACTATTCCACTTGGAACTCTACCCTCTGCTGTTTGGTTTTCTCTAAATCCTGGGTATTGTTTTGCTACTGCTGTTACTTCATGACCTAAGTTTCCTGTTAATTTATTTTCAGTTCCTTCTACTTTATCTACTGTTTCTTTTAATGTATATGTTTTTAGGTCTGTGTTTTGTACGTAGTGCTCTACTTTGTATGGTACTTGGGTATCATCATCCTCAATGTCTGGTATTCCATCTCCATCTGTGTCTACTAGCCATTTTGCGTAATATGTTTTATTTCCTGTGTCTGTTTCCGTTATTTTTGTTACTGCTGTTCCTTCACAGTTTGCATTTTCAAACCATCCTCTAAATACATAGCCTTGTTTTGTTACATTTGTTGGTAAGGTTGCTCCTATTCCATATGTATAATTAGCTATACTTCCACTATTTATAGTTCCTCCATTTTCATTTAATGTTACTGTATATGTATTTGCTGTCCATTTTGCATAATAGGTTTTATTTCCTGTTGCTGATGTACTTATACTCGTTACTCTATTTCCTGTAAGTGAACTATCTTCATACCATCCATCAAATGTATGGCCTACTTTTATCACATCTGTTGGTAAGGTTGCTCCTGCTCCATATGTATAGTTAGCTATATTTCCGCTATTTATATTCCCTCCATTTGTATTTAATGTTATTGTATACACATTTGGTGTCCATATTGCATTTACTATTAAGTCACTTGTTATATTAGAAAAATCTTTATCCCAACTTAGAGTGTATCCTTCTTTTGTTAATACTGGTGCTGTTGCTGATTGTCCTTCTTGTATTGTTTGTGTACTTATTGTATTCTCTCCATCCATAAAGGTAACATTATAGCTAGAGTTTGGATTTGTTATCTGCATTAATGTCTTACTTCCAGCAGAAAACGCTTTAAGTCCTAATGCTGGTCCTGTAGTAGAAGTATAATCATCATCATATCCAGCTCCATATAGACGCCCATCTTCTGTTAATATTAAAGAATGTGTTTTAGAAATTGATGCTTTTTGATATTTCTCTTCAGATTCAATTTTCGTCATAGCACTTTTTACATCTCCTGATCCATCTCCAGCTTGGTAGTTATAAAGCTGTCCCCATATCAATTCTTTTCCATTAACGTCTATTGCAATATTTTGATAGCTAGAAACATAAAACTGTTTAATTTTATGTTTTTTGCTAATAACTGTTGGCTTATAATAATTGTTCGAATCTCCTTGCCCTAATTGTCCCCAATAATTATCTCCCCATGACCACAAATAATCTTCTTCATCTTTAGCTATAATATGTGTTGCCCCTCCATCAATTTCCTTATAAATAACATCATTAGTTATCTGTGTAAGTTCTTTATATATCAAATTTTCTTCTGTATTACCATTTCCTAATAGTCCATCTCTATTTTTTCCCCATGTCCATATATTACCATTTTGGTCAATCGCTGCACAAGAATATTGGGTCGTAGCAATATCTATAAATTTAGTGTCCATATTTTCAGACAAATTAATTGGAGAAGATATATCTATGATAGAGCTACATCCCCATATCCAAACATCTCCATTTTCATCTATAGCACCTGCCATAGCGCCATTATAGTCGCCGTTCTGCTACATCTACTTTAGAAAAGTATAAGTTTGTTCTTATACCAGTTAAACCAGATTTATAGTCTCCTATATTTCCATTTCCTAGCATATTCTCTTCATTATATCCCCAACTATATAAAAAACCTTCTTCATCAATTGCAAAAGCAGTTAACTCTCCTGCATATATTTTACTAATTTTTTTTGAACTTATTTTTTTAGGATAACTTCTTAATTTAATATCATTTGGATCTTCTCCTAATACTCCATACATCCTCCATCTATCACCCATTTTATATGCATTCCTCCCCCAAGTCCATAAGTATCCCTCTTCATCTAATGCAATTGAAAATCTAGATCCTGCTGCTATATCTTTAAATTTAATATTATATGGGAAATCATCTTCTGTAAATGTTTTATCTGTTGATGCTTGTTTTGTTTCTTCATTTAGCTTTTTTGCTATATTCGATTTCTCTATAATCTGTTTGTTAAAAATTACAATTGCTATTATTGTTATTAGAATTAATTGTAGTGCAATTATTTTTTTTATAACTTTTTTCATTCAAATTTCCCCCTATTTAAAATCTACTATATTATTATAACTTTACTTTACTTTATTTCTATTTCAATTGCAATATCAATGTTTCTCCTCTTTTATATATATTACAAAAATATATAGTAACTTGTTTACGGAAATAGTTTTTTTGATTTTATGATGTTTTATATTTCTTTTTTATGACATTTTTGTAATATAGCTTATAAGTTTAAAAGTAATTTATATGTAAATTTCTCAAAATGCTTTATCCCCTATATCTAAAGACTTTTTTGTGCACTAAAAAAATAACGTTAATATTTTAAATATTATACGTTATTCTTTCTATTTATATTTTTTATTATCTTATTGCATTTGCTTACATTTTTCTGAAACTGCTATTTTTAGTTCTACTCTATATTAAATAAGTTGCATATAATGGTACTGATTTTATATTATTTTCAAATCCAAAATTTCTTCTTGAAATTCTAATACTATATTTAGGTTTCTTTTCTTCTATATATATGTTCAAACTTCTTGCTGCTACATTTGTTCCTGCTTTTACTTCTACTGGTATTATATCTTTTCCTTTTTGAATTATGAAGTCTACTTCGGCTGTGCCTTTGCTAGTCCAATAAAATAATTCGTAGCCGGTTTCCTTTTAATGATTGTGCAACGTAGTTTTCAACTAAAGCTCCTATAAATGTATTATTACTTTCTTCTTTATCTAGTAAAAATTCATAACTCATATTTGACTTTAATGTTAGTAGTCCTACATCTGACATATAAATTTTAAAAGAACTTAAATCTTGATATGCTGATATTGGCATTTGTGTATCTATTAATTTATTACATTTTAGTATTATTCCTGATTGTAATAGCCAATCTATACTTGCTCCAAATATATTTGCTGTTCCTCCTGTTTGTACTACTTTGTATTGGAATTTTTTATTATCTTTTGCAAGTTGCATTGGAATAGAGTTATATGCTGACCTTATTTTTACACTTTCTGCATTTGTTGCATACTTTGCCATATCTGCTATATAGTTATTTATAATTTCTGATTGTATTTGCTGTGCAAAAATAATATCATGCTCTTGTATATAATTATTTACAACTTCTGGCATTCCTCCTATTACTAAATATTTATCATACATATTTAATGCTATTTTATGATATGCTAAATTCATTTTTTCGTCTTTTTCAAAGCACTCTTTTATTTTATTTGCTAGTTCTTCTTGTTCATTTGCCCATAGAAATTCTTCAAAATCCATTGGATTTAATGTTATTGTTTCTACCTTTCCTACTGGAAATGAATATGAATTTCTATTAATTGCTACTCCTAATAAACTTCCTGCTACTATTATATGATATTCATTAGCATTTTCATAAAAGTACTTTAATGATGTTAATGCTTTTTCGCAATTTTGGATTTCATCTAAAAATATTAGCGTTTTGCCTGGCATTATATTAGTTTTAAATGTTAATGACATTATTTCTATTATTTCTTTTGGTTCTAATGTGTCTGCAAATATGTTTTTTGCAATTTCATTTATTTCAAAATTTATATATATATAATTTTCATAATTTTCTTTTGCAAATTGTAATACACTATATGTTTTTCCTACTTGCCTAGCACCATTTATTATAAGAGGTTTCCTATTTTTGCTATTCTTCCATTCTTCTAACTTTATTAATATTTTTCTTTTCATATAATCACGCTCCTATTATTATTATATACAATTTCATATAAATAAGTCAATAAAAATATGCTTTTTTTGATTTTTTCTAAGTTATTGTTAATTTTATTTATTACATAAAAAGGTTTTTGAGAAGTTTTATGGAATACATACTAAATAGTAGTAAAAAAATAGAGAACGCTTTAGTATGTTAAATGTTCTCTATTTTTTTATTTTATCACTAAAAGTTTTTTATCTCTTTTTGCATTAATTATTAATTAATGTTTTATAATGTTACTTTCTTTATTAATGCTTGGTTTAGGGTTGATAAATCGGTTACTGTTATTTGTCCATCAAAGTCTATATCTGCAGATTTTTCTAGTATTCCTGTTAGTTTTATTTTGTTTGTTAGTTTTTGATTTAGGGTTGATAGGTCTGTTGCTGTTATTTTTCCATTTCCGTCTAAGTCTCCTCTTACTCCTATTATGTATTCATATATTGTTCCTTTATATTCTACTTGCAAAGTGTAACCTGTTCCTACTAAGTCATTATTTTGTATTTCACTACCTTGTTTGTTTAATACTTTCATGTTCCCATTTGTTGTTATATTTTTCATAAAGCTTTCTGCATTTGTATTTGGACTTACTTTTGTGATATATCTTGTTTCGTCTTCTATTTTGTATTTATTTGAAGTTATTGTGAATGGTGCATCTTCTTCTTTTACCCATTTTGCATAATATGTTTTATCTCCTACGTCTGTTTCTTTTATACTTGTTACTGCTTGGCCTGT